>JANNDF010000747.1:0-11567 GCA_031387445.1 Planctomycetia bacterium | reverse complement strand
CCTTCGCCGCGTCCCCGCCCACCCCCAGGGTGTGTTCGCACTCCAGATCCCAGTAGCTCAACTTGGCGTCGGTCACCCGCACGCGAAGTACCACCGTCGGCAGCAGTGCCCCCGGCGCGTACTCGTTCCGGCTCGTCAGTTCCACCGTCATCGTCAGCCCGGCGGTACACTTGGCTCGCGTCTCGCCGGCGTACACCCGCTTGCCGAGTGCCCACACCTGCTGCTCGTACTTCAGCTTCACGTCGGTCTGCACCACGGCGTCGAACAGCGTCTTGCCGGCCTCCGGGGTGCGCGTCTCCCCGACGGTCAGCTTGAGCGTCTTCGCCGGGTCGGCCGCCTCGACCGTCACCCGCTCCCAGTGGCCGTCGTTCCTCACGTCCTTCATCACGTGCGGGCGGTACCGAATCACCCCCTTCTTCTCCCACGTCAACCCGATGGTCACCTCTTTCTGCTCACCCCAGTGGCTGTTGGACTGCACCAGCGGGTCGGGCAGGTTGGCCAGCAACAGCTTCTGGAGCGAGTCGGAAAGTGTTTTTGATTCGGCGGGTGCAGTCGCCTTCACCGGCGGGGTGGTCTGGGCGAGGGCGAACGGGGTGAGCAAGAACAAGAACAGAAGTGTGCGGACCATGCGACGCCCTCGAAAGGGTGCGGAAAGACCCGTTATCATACGCGCGCGGGATGTGAACTTGCGGGAAATGGCGGCCGGATGTGCTCTGCTCGCTCCGCGAGCGGGGTCTGAAGACCGCTCGCGGAGCGAGCAGAGCACTTCGATCACCGCCGCTCGCCTTCCTTCTCCTTCACCTCGTTCAGGATGGCGGCCAGCACCTGATCGCTGGTGATGCCCTCGGCCTGGGCCTCGAAGTTGAGCAGCACGCGGTGCCGCATGGCCGCGAAGTACACCTTGCGGATGTCCTCGAAACTCACGTTGAACCGCCCTTCGAGCAGCGCCCGCACCTTGCCAGCCAGGATGAGCGACTGCGCCCCCCGCGGGCTGGCCCCCGCGCGGAAGTAGCGGTTCGCCTCGGCGGTGGCGTACTCGGTGTTCGGGTGCGTGGCCAGCAGCACGCGGATGGCGTAATCCTGCACCGGGTCGGCCACCAGCACCTCCCGCACCAGCCTCATCCACTGCTCGATCTCGCCCGAGTCCATCACCTTGTTCACCGTCGGTATTTCGTTCCGCGTGGTGCGAGACACGATCCGGTTCAACTCGTCGCGGGTGGTGAACGGCACCAGGAGCTTGAACAGGAAGCGGTCGAGTTGGGCCTCGGGCAGCGGGTACGTGCCTTCCTGCTCGATCGGGTTCTGAGTCGCCAGCACGAAGAACGGCTTGGGCAGGATGTGCGTGGTGCCGCCGACCGACACCGTCCGCTCCTGCATGGCCTCGAGCATGGCCGACTGCGTCTTCGGGATGGCGCGGTTGATCTCGTCGGCCAGCACGATCTGGCTGAACAGCGGGCCGGACTGGAACCGCCGCTCGCGGCGGCCTTCGGGCGTTTCCAGGATGATGTCGGTGCCGACGATGTCCGAAGGCATCAGGTCGGGGGTGAACTGGATGCGGGTGAACTTGAGGTCCAGCACTTGCGACAGGGTGCGGATGAGGAGCGTCTTGCCGAGGCCCGGCACGCCCTCCAGTAGAACGTTACCGCCGACGAACAGACTCGTCAGCACGCCGCGGACGATGTCCGGCTGGCCGACGATCACTTTGCCGATTTCGGACTCGAGGGCGCCGAACCGCTTGCGGAACTCGGCGGCGCGCTCGGTCATGGGGGCGGATTCGTTCATGTCGGAAATGGTACCGGCCGCCGCCCGGAGAGTCGAGCGACGGCCGGCAAGATTGTCCGAGTGACGGAGGTCACTTCTTCCCGGCCTTCGGAGCGGCCTTGAACTCGTCGGCCGTCATCGGCTTGACCGTGCCGTTCTCCAGGAACACCAGGCCGCCGGACTCGGGCACGCCCTTCAGGTACGCCACCACCCCGGTGCCCCCGCCGCCGCCCTCGCCGGCGACCGTCGCCCCCCACACCACCACCACCTCACCGGCGGTGAGCGCCTGCCACCCGAAGGGGTATTCCTGCTGCTGGCGGGCGAGGTCGGCCTGTTTGGTCGGCCCCTTGCCCGTCTCGGACGAGTAGTTGCGGATCATCCCGCCCACCTCGACGAGGGCGTCGTTCGTGGTCGGGCTGGTGGCCCCGTCGGTGCGAGCGTTCCCGGAACAGCCGACGAGCAGCCCGCACAGGGCGAGGGTGGTGAGGCACAGTGTGAAGGTGCGCATGAGGGGTCTCGGTGGGTGTGGAAAGGGAACGGCCACGGCGGTCGGCCGTGGCCGCGAGGTTCGTCGCCGAGCGGGTCAGTCCAGTTGCAGCACTTCCCCGTTCGCCTTGGTGCCGGCGGCGTACCAGGCGTTGAAGTCCACCGCATCGCGGACGAACCGCACGCTGCCGTCACCCATGCCCACGTTCACCCCGCCGGTGTGGTAACTGCTGGCCGACATGTGGTTGGCGTTCAGGTTGCCCGAGTCGCCACAACTGTACCGCTGGACGCCGCCGCTCGTCACCTTGCGGTTCCAGTTGGGCGGCAGGGTGTGCGTGTACGTGGTCATCTGCGGGATGGCCCGGTAGTACTGCTGGCCGACGTACTTGATGGACGAAACCCAGTTCGACCCGTCGGCGCACATGGGAATGGCCCGCCCGTCCACCAGGCTGGGGAGCGGGGTGGCGCGGATGACGGTGGCGTGGTCGCGGATGCCGCTGGCCGCGTTGTACACGATGTCCGACCGCATCATCTCGGCGAACATGGCCGTGTTCGACAGGCCGTCGGTGACGGCCAGCAGGGCCGGCCCTTTCATCGTCCGCCCGCCGGACGGGTAGGTGCCGGTGGAAAAGATGCCCCCGATGCCGCCCCCCTCCCGCAGGTTGGCCGACCCGCCGAGCGAGCCGAAGTAATTCAGCCGGCCGGCGTTGAAGTAGGTCATGCTGGCCGTGTCGGACGGGCACAGGAAGACGGGAACGTCTTGCAGGCGGGCGTTGGCGTTCGCCCCGGTGAGGGCGGGGATGGCCGGCGTGACGGTGGTGGAAATGGGGGCGTCGCTGTTCACGTTGTACAGAAGGTTGAACTGGCTGTACTTGTTCGCCTGCTCGACGTAGGCGAGCAGCACCGCCTGGAGGCTGGCCTCGGACGTGAACGTGCCCTGCCCGCCGGCCGTCAGGGTCAGCGCGACGGTGTGCTGGTACGGCGGCAGCGTCTGGTTGGCGCTCTCGTAGTTGTGGGCGGCGAGGCCCATTTGCTTCAGGTTGTTCTGGCACTTCATCCGCGAGGCCGCCTCGCGCACCTTCTGGACGGCGGGCAGGAGCAGGCCAATCAGGATGGCGATGATGGCGATCACCACCAGCAACTCGATCAGCGTGAACGCCGACCGGCGGACCGAACGGGTCATGGGGAGAGCCTCCAGCGGACTGAGAGATGAGATCGCCCCCGAACGGGGGTATCGAATGAGAAGATGATAATCCGATGTGAGGTGAGGGTCACTGGGAAAATGAAGAATTGAGGAGTGGCATCAGACGGTCGCCGTTCGGTATGGGTCACTGGGCGTGCCACGATGGGAACGGCGACGGGGTCGGAATCACTGATCGATGTTCGACGCTTCCCCGCCCGCGCGGGTGCCGAACGCCAGCCAGTTGGCCGGGGTGATCGAATCCCGCACGAACGACACCGACCCGTCCACGCGGGCGACGTTCACCCCGCCGGTGTGGTAGCTGCGGGCAGCCAGGTGCCCTTTGTCCAGGTCGAGACTCCGCATGCAGTCGCGGAGCGGCGAGTTCGGCACCATCGTGTGCGTGTACATCATGGTGTTGGCGATGCTGCCGCGCCAGTACTCCAGGCCGGTGGCGTCGTTCGACGAGTAGGTGGTCCCGTCACACAGCGACAGCCGCGTCTCGTTCACCCCGGTGGTGGCGTCCCAGGTGGTGTTCAGCACGACGTTGACCAGCGTGTTCCGCGGGGTGGCGGCGGTCAGTTGCCCGCGGCGGACCTCGGCGTACAGGGCGGTGTTGCTGGTGCCGTCGGTCACGTCGAGCAGGCGGAAGCCGACCGGCGGGCCGCTCTTCGCCAGGAACGCCCCCTGCACGCCCGCGTTCGCCGACATCGGGTCGGCCGACCCGCCGAAGTTCGGGTGGTAGTTGGTCCGCCCGTGGTTGTACGTCTCGCCGCTCACCACCGTGGTGCGGAAGGCGGAGGCACTGTCCGACGGGCAGAGGAGGACGGACAGGTCTTGGGTGCGGGCGGGCAGGTTGGCAAGTGTGTAGGGCGACTGGTTCGTCAGCCACAGCGCGAAGCGGTTGCCCTCCTCGAAATACGGCAGCAGGTAGACCATGCCGGACAGGTAGGCCGGCGCCCGCGTGCCGCCGGACGGGAGGGCGGCGTTCGCACTCTCGTAGTTGTGGCAGGCGAGGGCGATCTGCTTCAGGTTGTTGCTGCACTTCATCCGTGCGGCGGCTTCGCGGACTTTTTGGACGGCGGGGAGGAGGAGACCGATCAGGATGGCAATGATGGCGATGACGACCAGCAGTTCGATCAGGGTAAAACCGATTCGGCGGGATGAGCGGGTCATGCGCGACCTCCTTTCGCAATGGGGGCGGTCGCGTGCTCACACCGTTGCAACGACCGCTGGACGACTCTACCCCACTCCCCGCCCGAACTGCCAGTCTCAGGTGTGACCCTCGTGAATGCTGAACCGGTCCGCCCCGTCGAACCGTTACTGCTCGTCCTGCTTCTTCTGCCCGCGCTCCTTCGCCTTCCGCATCCGGCTCATGAAGTCGTCGTTGTCGTCATCCGTCTTGGTGCTGCCGCGGGCCGGCGGGGGCGGCGCCAGTCCCCCGCCCTTCTTGGTCTGGTCGGCGGCGTAGTCGTCCGCCCCGCCGGGGGCGGCGTCTTCGGGCAGGTCGCCGGTCGCCTCGAACTTCTTCGCCGCCCGCTTGGCCATCGTCGCGGCCGTCGCCTGCTTCCGCTTGCCGAGCTTGGACAGCACGCCGTCCTCGTCGTCCGGCAGGTCTTCGTTCCGCCGCAGCTTCACCCACAGCTTCCTCGCCCCGTGCCGCACCTCTTTGAACTCCAACGAGATTCGCCGCACGCCCACGTCGAGGAAGAGCAGGATGCCGGCCGCGAACACCAGCCAGAACCAGAACGGCAGCACCGACCGCACGATGGTCGGGCCGGGGCGATACAAGTCGGGCACCTCCTCACGCCGCTTTTCGTCGGCGAACACGAAGTACCGGCCATTCACCGGCTCGGTCGTCTCCACCAGGTAGTCGCCCCCGGTGCGCTTGGCCAGTTCCTCCAGCAGCGCGGTGTTCGACTCCAGGTCGATGAACTCCGGCGAGTACGGCACCGTCACGCCGGCACGGGCGGCGAACGTGCGGCGCTTCGGCACCATCACCGGTTTGCCGTCCTTGTCGAGCACCGGTTGGCCGTCTTTCATCTGCGGCACCATGATCGGCCTGCCGTCGGCCGTCAGTTCGTCCGCCTCCGCTTGAACGTTCAGGAAGTACGCACCGGCCTCGGTGGCGTCGAACTCGGCCTCGTAGTACCCGCTCTTGTTCGGCTTGAACGTGACCGTCGGCACCTTGTCGCCGGGCAGCGGCTTGTTCGGCGTGGACACCCCCCCCCGGAGGGTCATTCCGGTGAGCGGCAGCGGGCGGCCGTTCTTGTCCCTCGACTGGTTCTCGGCCGTCACGGTGACGCGCACCTTGCCGTCCACATACCGGGTGGTCACGGCCAGTTCGCCGCTCTCGGTTTCCCGCATGGACCAGTTGATGACGTTCTCCCAGAACTTCTGCGCCAGCCCCTCCCGCGCCCACGCCCGGCCCCACCCCTTGGCGTCGTCGCGGGCGTCGGCGGTGAACGCCACCGACTTGCCCAGCCCGTACCGCCACGTGGCCAGGATGGGGAAGTCCTGCTCCGGCGCCTGGGCGTCCTTCGGCCCCTCGATCCACATGTTCTGCGTGGGCGACTGCTTGTTCGTGGTGCGGACGAACCCGTACAAGCTGGGAAGCTCTTGCGGCAGGCCGTCGGTCGGCGGGCCTTTCAGCCGCAGTTCGGGCTTGAACTCGCGGTCGTAGATGAAGCTCTGCGAGATCTTGCGGGTTTCCTTGATGTAGATGGCCGGCAGGTCTTTGCCGGTGGCCGGCTTGTGGAAGTTGCCGGGGTTGCCGTTCGCGTCCTTCGTGCTGTTGGCGATTAGCTTCATCTTGGCGTCTTCGTTCACCCCGTGCGTGGCCACGCCGATGGTGGTGCAGGTGATGCCGTTGTCGGTCATCTTCTTCAGCGCCGCCTGGTTGCTGAAGTTCGGGTCGCCGTCGGAGATGAGAATGCAGTGCTTGACCGTCAGGTTGTGCTTCGGGTCCGAGAGGGTGTCGGCGGCGGCTTGCAGGAACGGGTCGAAGTCGGGCATGTCGCCGGGGTTCATCTTGTCCACCTTGCCGTACAGCTCCTGCTTGCGGTCGCCGATCACCTCGAACGGCAGTTGCCAGTTCACCTGCCCGCCGAGGAAGCCGTAATCCACCACCCCGACCATGTCGGAGGCGTTCAGCCGCTGGATGGCCAGCTTCGCCATCTCCTTCTGCCACTTGTTCCCGTCGGCCATTTCGCTCGCGTGCATGATGAGCACCAGCCCGCCCTTGCCCATCGCCTTCTTCGCCTTGATCTCGCACTCGACCGGTAGCGCCGCCTCGATCGGCGTCTGCTGGTACCCGCCTGGGCCGAAACTGTCCGGACCGCCGAGCATCACCAGCCCGCACCCCTGGTCGTACACCTGCGTGCGGAGCACCTCCGCCTGATCCTCGGTGAAGTCGTCGTACGGCACGTTCGCCAGCACCACACAGTCGAAGTTGCTCAGGTACACGCCCAGGTCGGTCTTCCCCTTCGGCAACTTGTCGGCCGAGCGGACGAGGTACTGGATCTTCGCCTTGGCGAACTGGTCGAGCAGGAACTTCTGCTTGGCCACCTCGTCGTCCTTGTTCTGCGTCAGGAACAGTACCCGACGGCTGCCGCGGGCGACCACGGCGGCGTCGGCCGTGTTGTTGGCGATGCGGTCGCCGATGGCCTGCCCCGGCTCGGGGATGAACTTCGCCCGGTAGGTGTACGACGAGTCCGCGCGGGCCTGCTCGCGGTCGCGGAACTTGAACACGTTCAGCCCCGGTTTCAGCCGCACCCGCGCCGGTTTCGTCTTGGCGTCGATCACGTCGGGGCTGTCGTCGATATCGATGTCCACCGGCTTGTCGTCCGGCTGGTCGCCCCCCTGCCCGCCCACCCGGATCAGTTCCAACTTGCCCACCACCTCGCGGTTCGGGCTGGCGTTCCGCACGTTCACCCGGATGGGCAGGCGGGCGCCTGTGGCCGCGACCGGCGGGGCGTCAACCGACTGCACCAGCACGTCCGACTCGTTGCGGCTGTTCGGGGCCAGAGCGATGGCGTCGATCACCACGCCGTTCTTCTTGGCCAGGTCGGCCTGCTCCTCGGCGTTTCCCAGGTTCTGGTTGCCGTCGCTCACCAGCACCATGCGCTTGCCGGTGCCTTCGGGGAACGACGCCAGGGCCAGCTTCAGCGCCGCCCCGATGTCGGTGTAGTTCTCGTCGAGGATCACGCCGGTCTCGTCGATCTTGTTCTTCAGACCCAACACCGGCGTCGGCGGGAAGGCCAGCTTCGGCCGCTTGCCGAACAGCAGCACGCCGAACTGGTCCCCGCGGTTCACCCGATACCGCTCGGACACACTGCCTTCGATCACTTCCTGAATCCGCACCCACCGCTTGTCGCGTGCCCCGGTGCCGGTCTCGTCCGAGAGTTCCCGTGGCACGCTGGCCGAGCGGTCCACCACGAAGATGACCGACATGTTCTCGCTCGGCCGCTGCACCCGCGGTTCGGCCAGCGCCAGTGCCAGCAGGGCCACCACCAGCGAGCGGGCGGCGATGGCCACCCACCGCCGCACCGGCCCCAGCCCGGACAGGCTCTTGCGGCCGATGACGTACACGAGCGGAACGAGCACCAGCAGCAGCAGCCACCACGGGGAGACGAACCGCGTCCAGATGACGCTCTTTCCGGATTCGACGACGAACTCGGTGGTCGGCCGGCCGATCCACCCGCCGAACCCGAGCGTGGCCACGAACCCGACCACTGCGGTCAGGTAGGCGTTCCAGACGCGGAACGTGAGCACCAGCATGACCAGCCCGTACATGACGGCGAGCGCGGCGATCGTCACCGCCCCGCCCACCGCCCATTTCTCCCCGCCGGGCGACAGGCTGAACTTGAACCCGCCCAGGAACATCGACCCGAGGGCGAACGCCCCGCACCCGACGGCCACCGTGACGAGCGCCGGGACGTGCTTCCGCCGCAGTGCGGCGAGCAGCCCGCACCCCCCGCCGCCGACGAGCAGCACGAAGGCCAGCCAGTGGGTTGCGAGCAGGTCGAGCAACATAGTCATGGGGATGGGAACCCTGGACGCCGGGTAATCGAAGACAAATGCTCAACGAACAGTTTACCAACCCTCCGGCCAGCCGCCGGGCGGGGATTCTAGTTTATCGCGGAACGATGCGAGGTATTTCGGGTCTTCGCCCTCGAATGGTCGCAGCCCGTGAATCAGGTAGACCGGCACTAACCAGTTGAGCGATTCCGGAACGTTACCGAGTTCGACGAGAGCCTGACCGAGTCGAAGACGAAGGAACGTGTTGTCCAGAGCCGCACCCCAGCGGAAGGCTTGCTGAACGGCGTCCGCACACTGCTCCCACCCGGACAGGTGGAAATGACTATCAGCGATGGCCGCGAGGATGTCGAAGGCGAGTGGGTGGGTTTCAGGTGGATGTGGAAGGGCGGCAAGAGCGGCCTGAAAACACGTTAACGCTTCGTCATCGAGTTCTTCATCAGCCCAGGCTTCGCCTTCGGCGAACAGACGTTCGGCTTCGCTCATGTGGTTGGCCCTCACCCCCCGTCCCCCTCTCCCTGGGACGGGAGAGGGGGTGTTCAACTCGCTCCAGTGATATCACTTCGCCACGAGCCATGCGAGCGGGCCAACGTCTTCGGTCGCTGCCGCTCGCGGAGAAGAGAGTCAACGCTCCCCCCTTGAACACCCCCTCTCCCGTTCAGGGAGAGGGGGACGGGGGGTGAGGGCGTATTTATCGACCCACCGCCTTCAGAATCTCCTCCAACACCGTTGCCAACTCCCTCGCCACTGCCCCCGCCGACACCCGCACGAACCGATACCCTGCCCCTTCGATGATCGCTTGACGTGCGGCGTCGGCCTCAATGGTGGTGTCGTGAACGGAGCCATCAATTTCGACAACCAGTCTTTCCTGCGCGGCGAAGAAATCGACCACGAATGGCCCGAGAGGTTGCTGACGACGAAACCGCATGCCGGCCAACTTCCGCCCGCGGAGGGCTTCCCAAAGCATGGCTTCGCTCGGCGTCGATCGCTTCCGCAACTCGCGGGCGATCTGCACCATCTCGATGCGCTTGGCGGGTGTGGTGTCGATGCGACTGGGATCGTCGAAGGTCATGGGAAGCCCTCACCCCCCGGCCCCCTCTCCCTGGGGCGGGAGAGGGGGTGTTCAACTCGCTCAGGTTGTTTGTATCCGGGTTTCGCGCAACAGTCGCTTCCCGACACACCAACAGCTTCTGCACTTTGAACACCCCCCTCTCCCCTTGAGGGAGAGGGGGCCGGGGGGGGATGGCTTCGCACCCATCCCTACAATACGCCTCCCGCCTCGGAGGCCGCCGCATGGACCCGTCCGACGCTCCCGTCGCCGACACCCCGTATGAATCGTTCCTCGAACCGGACGTTCCCGAACGTCCGGACGGCATCGCCGAGTTCGTGCAGCAGATCAAAGAGGTGGCCGACAAGCTGACGAAGGACGGCGCCAGCCGCGGGGACGCCAAGCTGCTCGCGTCGGCGTTGAAGGAATTGCGGCACTGCTTCCGCGTGTTCGCCGCCCACCGCGGGATCCGCAAGGCCACCGTGTTCGGCTCCGCCCGCACCAAGCCGACCCACCCGGCGTACATCGCCGCGGTGGACTTCGGCAAGCGGATGGCCGAGAGCGGGTGGATGGTGATAACCGGTGCGGCGTCGGGCATCATGGAGGCCGGGCTTGTCGGGGCCGGCCGCGACAAGAGCTTCGGGCTGAACATCCTGCTGCCGTTCGAGCAGGGGGCGAACACGGTCATCGCCGGCGACCCGAAGCTGATGAACATGCGGTACTTCTTCACCCGCAAGCTGGCATTCATCAAGGAGTCCGACGCGGTGGTGCTCTTCCCTGGCGGGTTCGGCACGCACGACGAACTGTTCGAGACGCTGACCCTGATCCAGACCGGCAAGACGCACGTGTTCCCCATCGTGCTGGTGGACGAACCAGGTGGTACCTACTGGCAGAAGTGGCAGGCGTTCGTGGTGGAAGACCTGCTCGCCCGCGGGTACATCAGCCCGGCCGACCTGCACCTGTACACCATCACCGACTCGGTGGATGCCGCGGCGGAGGAGTGCCGGACCTTCTACCGCGTATACCACAGCATGCGGTACGTGAAGGGCGAACTGGTGCTACGCCTGCAATTGAAGCCGACGGATCATTTGCTGAGTGCCATCAACACCGAGTTCGCCGACATCATCACCGGCGGGCAGTTCGAGGTGTGCGGGGCGCTGCCGGCGGAGGCGAACGAGCCGTCACTGGCCGTCTTACCGCGGCTGAAGTTCCGATTCAACAAGCACGCCCACGGTCGCCTGCGGCAACTCATCAACCGACTGAACGCCGAGTAAGTTCGGGCGTCGGCCGGCAAAAGTTACCAGCGGTCGGCAACAATTGCAAATATTACAAGCTGTGCCGAAGTTGCACTCTCTGCCAGAAACACTGAAAAATCAGGGCATTATTCACGGCTCGTGCAAAATGGCGTGATTGGCACACCCCCTGCACTTATCACTTTCGCCGAAGCCGACCCCAACCGGCCCGGCCTCCTGGCGAGGGGATCCCCCCAACGACCTCCTCGCCGCCCGGCTCTGCCGACCGTCATCCCCCCGACGGCCGGCCACCATCCCCCCGGTGAACGAGCCGGACTTACCGCGAACGATCCATCCCCCCGGATCGCTCGCACCAAAACGCAACGGGCCGCTCACCAACCCCCGGTGAGCGGCCCGTTGTGCGTTTGTGTAGGGTGGCCCGCTCTCGCCGAGAGCGGAATGCGGAACCGCTCTCGGCGAGAGCGGACCACCCTAATCGTCCCGCTTCCGCGTGCTGTCCTGGTCCATGCCGTTCATCGTGTCCGAACGGTACCGCCCCAGGTTCTCCTCCGCGTTCGCCGCCTCTTCGGGGTGCTCGGCGAGATTCTTCTTCAAATCCGCACGCCGGTGCTTGCTGCCGCGGCGCTTGATCGCCTGCTTCAGTTTCCGCATCTTCCGCTTGTCGGGATCGGGCGGCATGGCGGCACCGGCGTGATTGAACCGCACCCGGAGGGTGCGGAGTACCACTCTAGAGCGGCTTGGCCTTCGGCAGGTTCGCGGGAAGTGCGGTGGCTTTCTGAACCGGCGGCGGTGGCGGCGACGG
>JANNDF010000716.1:0-9064 GCA_031387445.1 Planctomycetia bacterium | reverse complement strand
GGGGAGGTCGCCGCGGTGAGCGGCATCTTCGCCGAGGCGGAAGGGGCAACCACACCCACCTCCCCCCTTGCGGGGGAGGTCGTCGGAACCGCAGGTTCCGGCGGGTGGGGGGTGGGACGGGTCAACGCCTGCAACCGCGCCAACACTTCTGTGGCGTTCTTCGGTCGGCGGTCAGCATTCCGGGCGGTGCAACTCTTCACCAGCGCAATCAACCCTGCCGGTGCCCCGGCATCTTCCAGGTCGTGTTCGACATCGCTCCCCGGTGCGGCTTCCAGTTGCCCCGTCACCATCTGGTATGCGATCACACCCAGCGCGTGAACGTCGTCTCGCGGGTCGAGCAGCTTGCTCCCGGCCCGCTGTTGCGGGCTGGCGTACAGCGGAGTATGGCTCCCCCGCAGGTACGACGCCACCACCGCTCCCGCCGTCAGGCTCATCGAGTTGTCGGCCGACAGCATCCGCCGGCTCGACACCCCGCCGATACCGAAGTCGGCCACCTTGAACCGCTTCGCTGTCGGGTCGTACAGGATGTTGCTCGGCTTCAAGTCGCGGTGGACGATGAACGGGTTCAGCGTGTGGAAGTGCCCGACCGTGCCGGCGATCTGGGTCAAGGCGTCCAACACGCGGTCGATCCGCTGTTCGGTCGGCAGCGATTGCCACCGATGAACCTGGCCCGTCAGGTCGCCGCCGGCAATGTACTCGTACCGCAGCCACGGCACGGCATCACCGTCGGCCCACACGTCGAGCAGTTTGACTATGCCGTCGTGGTGCCCTTCGGCCAGGATGCGGTTGAGCACGTCCCCTTCGTTCAACAGGGTTTGCTCGGCCTCGCTCAACCCGTGCCCGAACTTGACCGCGTTGACGAGGTTGCCCGCCCGCGTGTTCTGCGCCTTCCAGACCTCGCCGAACCCGCCGGCACCGATCTGCTCCACCAACCGCCACCCGCGAAGGAACGCCGGGGTGTCGCCGGCTTTGAATCGCGGCAACCGCACGGGCAACAGTTTCACCAGGTCGTCGGAGTCGTGAATGGCGAAGTTGGCCGGCGTGCTGGTGCCGGTCGGGTCTTCGGGCCGACGCAGCGTCGCGCGGATGCTGGCCGGCACGAGGGTGACGAACCGCTCGACATAACCTTGCAGCTCCGGGTCTGATGTGACTTGCTTGGCCACGTCGATCGCGACCTGCTTCGCCTCCTCGAAACTCTTCTTCGCCGCATCGAGCACGTCGGCGTTCAGCTTGTCCTGCTTCTTGTCCTCCCGCCACTGCTTCCACGCCCCGGCAGCCACCTTCGCTACCAACCCCGCGGCGACGAGCGGATCGCCCCCGGCCACCGCCGCCAGTTCCGCCAGCCCGACATCCGCCACGGCCTTGCCGACGCAGAACAGCAGGTTGGGCACGGCTCGGCGCTCCGGTTGAGGGGACACGATCATCACAGGTGTGAAGGGTGTTCGCCCGACGGGTGTGGGTATTGTGGCATCTCGGGCGGAAAAGTGGTATCAGGAAGCGAATGCGAACGGATTTTGTGTCCGCGGTGGTTGAGCCGATTCGCCGGAAGTGCTTGGCCGGTCGGATGGTTCGCATCTCAAAGGTTGATTCGCACCAAAAATGGTGGTTCGCACGCTTTCGGATGGTTCGCCCACACGGTGGGTGGGAGGTGGTGCGAACCATCCGCCACCGGAACGCGGCACCGACTTCACACCGCCTGCACGCAGTCCGCCGTATCCACCCGCGAGTTGTTTACCACCCGGTCTACCCGCACCCGTTCCAGCAGGTCGTCTGGGGCGGAGCGCAACAGCTCGTACACCGCGTCCGGGTGGCACTTCGGGTTCAACCAGTTCGAATAACTCACCGGCGGTAGGATGGCCGGCATGCGGTCGTGCAGCGGGCGGACGGTGTCGTTCGCCGGTACGGTGATGACCGCACAGGTGAACAGCGGGTCGCCGCCGCCTTTCGGCTTCCACAAGTCCCAGATGCCGGCGAACGCCATCACCCCACCGGCGGTCGGGCGGAACAGGTGCGGGATCTTCACTTTGCCCAGCGCCTCCCACTCGAAGAAGCCGGTGGCCGGGAGCAGGCAGCGGCGGTCGCGGAAGCTGTCGCGGAACGGCGGGGAGGTGCGGACGGTCTCGGCCTTGGCGTTCACCGGGCGGGGGCCGGAGCGGGGGTCGGCCGCCCACCGCGGGACGAACCCCCAGGCCATCGGCACCAGCCCGCGGGCGGAGCCGTCCGCCTTCAGGCCGACGACGGCCACCGGCTGGCTGGGGGCGATGTTGAACCGCGGGCTGAGGCCGGGCGGGATGAGCAGCTCGAAGTGCTGTTGGAATTCGTCGTCCGGCACGGCGAGGGTGTAGCGGGCACACATGCCGGAAGTGTACCCGATGATTCGCCCGGGGGACGACCTCGGTGGCGGGCGCCGATGACACAAGCACCCCTGCCCGTTCGTTCACCCGCACAGGCGAGAATGCCTGTGCCACCGGCCGATTCAGTCGTTGCCCATCGACAGGTACTCGCCGGTCCGCACGTCGATCAGCCCGCCCTCCTTGGTGTTCATGCCGACGGCAGCGAACTCGCTCCGCTTGCCACGCCGGGCGGCCGACGCCACCATCCACGGCACCGGCGGGCCGGCGAAGGTGATCGTCGGCCACACCGTCTTGCCGTCGAACTCGCGGCCCTTCAGGCTTGCCGATTCGATCACGTTCACCCGCCACAATTCCTTCCCACCGGCGTCCACCCCCCACACGTGCTGCCCGTCGATGTCGAACCGCAACGTCACACCGGAGGCGGTGTCGCGGTAGGTCATCGGCTCGACGGTCGGCGGCGGGGTGCCGACGGCGTAGGGTTCGGGCGGGGAGCGTCGCACGCCGGGGTCGGCCGTGCGTGCCACCGGGTACGGCGAGCGGCACGGGCACGACGGGGCTGGTGGCGGGCGGGGGCACCCCGCACGAACAGCCCGACCGGCCGGCGGGGGCGGCCGCGACGGTGACGAACAGCAGGGCCGCGAACAGGGCGGCTCGGACGCGAGACATCGGACACCCTCCGGACGGGGACGGCTCGTGAGACGCACCACACCCGAAGATCGCAAGTCGGCCGGTCGCGGTCAACGGGTTGGCGGAGAGGTGTTACCCGGCCGGCGGGCGCGGGGACGGTGAAAAAACGACGCCGGCCGGTGCGGGGGAGCACCGGCCGGTGGGGGCATCAGTTCCGACCGGGCGGTCAGACCTTCCACCGCTTGCCGGTCCAGAAGGCGGCGTAGCGTGCGAGGTTGATGTACTCCGCGCTGACCAGGATGGCGACTTCGATGTCCTGCTGCCGGCCCACCGCGCCCTTCATGTGGTTGATCCAGTCGCGGACGGGGGCGAACGCGTCCGGGGTGCTGGCGAAAAACAGGGCGGACTGGTTGGCCGCCGTATTCGGCCGCCGCCGCAGGTAGAAGATCATCCAGTCGTCTTTGATGGTGTTGAACAGGTACTCGTCCACGCCCATCAGCGCGAGGGGGAGGTCCTGCTTCACGGTCGGCAGGTTCGACCAGTAGTTGAGCGTGAAGGCGTCGGGTTCGCGGCCGGGGCCGAAGAAATCCACGTACACGGAGTTGACGTAGCCGACCGCGGTACCGCCGGAGATGGCGGCGTACTCGCCCGAGGCCATCAGGTCGCGGATGACGTTCTCCCGCGGGTAGCCCGCGATCAACTGGTTGACGAACGGCATGACGGCGGCGTCGGACGGATCGGCGGCGCGGTGCAGGTAGCGGCGGAAGTAGGATTTCACCAGCAGGATGTTCCGCTCGACCGAATTGACGATGGCCCCGCTGGCGGTGTACAGTGTGCTCCCCGGGGTGGCGAGGTACTGGAGCCACGCCACCAGGTCGGCCTGACTCGCCTCCCGCTTGAGCACGTCGCGGTACATGCCCTTCAGCCACGCCCCCTCGTAATTGATGGTCAGGTAGTCGGACGAGCCGGCGTTGCGGCCGTTGCCGTACAGCCGCAGGAGGATCGTCTCCTCGTGGAACTGGCGGCGGAGGTCCCAGGCGGCGGCGTACAGGGAGGCGGCCGGGGCGGTGGTGCTGTTGCCGGGGGAGTAGGCGGTGTACCAGTCGCGGACCCGCTTCTCCGTCCGCTCCTGCGAGTACAGGAACAGGTACGCCACGTCCGTCCGCTGGAGCGACCCGTTGTCGATGACGGCGCTCCACGCGGTGATGTCCGACGGTGTGGCGACGCGGCCGAGCAGCCGCTGGTACATGTACGACACCCACCCGGCGTTGGTGCCGCCGGCCAGGTTGATCGCCTCGACCGAGCCGAGGATGAGAGACTCGATGCGGGCGTAGGTGTTCGCCTGACCCGACAGGTAGGGCATCCAGGCGTTCACCCCGCCCGACCCGGCCGGGCGGTCCAGGTAGGCGGTGTACCACCGCTCGATGTGGGAGGCCCGCCCCTCGGTGCTCTGCACGATGGCCTTGCTGGTCGTCTCCAACGACTGGGCCGTCTGGAAAATGTCCCGCCAGGCGTTCACCAGGGCGGTGGTGCCGGCCCCGTCGCGGCCCAAATAGGTGCCCAGGCCGGTCAGGTAGTTGTTGACGAACGTCGGCAGCCGCCGCACCACGTTGGACGAGGCGTCGCCCCGCGACGCCCACCACTGCGGGGTGGTGGTGGAGGCGTCCACGTTGAAGATGCGGGCGAGGCTGGGGCTGCGGGGCTGCCCGCCGACCGACGACCCGTTCGACATGACCGCCAGTTGGATGCTGCCGTCCCCCTTGAACTTGCCGACGGCGGGGGAGCTGATGAACTGGTACAGGCCGCCGTCCTCGACGAACCCGGACCACACGAGCGCGCCGGTCAACCCGTCGAACGCCCGGATCTCGCTGTTCGACAACTGCACCACGTCCAGGTCGTTGTCCCCGTCGATGTCCAGCACCACCGGGGCGGCGAACAGGGGGGAGTTGGAGCCGGAGAAGGGGGTCGTCCAGCGGGCGGTAGCGGTCACGCCGTTCCACTGCACCGCGTGAATCTTGCCGGCGTAGTCGCCGATGATCACCTCGAGCGAGCCGTTGCCGTCCAGGTCGGCCAGGGCGGGCGGGGACGGGGTGCGGCCTTCGACCGCGCCGTTGCCGCCCGTCGTCGAGTACGGCCAGCCGGGCAGGTCGTTCCCGTTGTAGTCCAGCCCGTACACGAAGTTGCCGGGGAACGCCGCCCCGTACAGGTTCGTGAAGTTGATGCCGGTGCCGATGAAGATTTCCAACGTGCCGTCGCCGTTCACGTCGCCCAGCACCGGCGACGACTGGCCGATCTGCGGCAACTGCTTGATCCACTTGCGGCGGCCGGTCGGCCCGCTCAGGGCGGTCACGTTGCCGCCGGCGTCGTAGAAGGCGTTCGTGCTGTAGTCGCCGCCGAGCACCACCTCGGAGATGCCGTCCCGGTCCAGGTCGCCGATGGCCACCCCGGACAGCACCGAGTCGTCGTTCGCGTACCGCCACACCATGCCGCCGTTCCATCGGAAGGCGGTCACATGGTGGTTGTAACTGGTGGCCACCACCTCCGGCACCCCATCCCCGTCGATGTCGCCGGCGGCGAGCGGGCCGAGGATACTGTTCCGCGGGTTCGCCCCTTGCGGGTCCGGGTACAGGGATGCGGGCACGTCCACCGACACCGGGAAGCCGGCCAGTTGCACCCCGTCGGCGGCGTTCCACCCGTACAGGTTGCCGTTCCGGTCGCCGACGTACAACACCTTGCCGACGCCCGGCACGAAGACGACCAGCGGGGTGGTGTACAACTCGGCCGCCGCCGGCGCGGGGGTGAACGTGCGGAGCAGGTTGATGTTCGTGCCGCCGCCGAACGTGTATGCCGCCAACTTCTTGTCGCCGGTGACGGTGATCAGTTCCTCACTCCCGTCGCCGTTGATGTCGGCGAACACTGGCGACGGGGTGAAAGTTCCGCCGTCGCCATAGTCCCAGGTGCTGGAGGCGCCGCTCAGGGTGACGCCCGTCGCGCCCATCTGGGTGGGGTTGGCGGGCACCTCTCGGGCTTCGAGCGTTTCCAGTTGCGGACGGAACCCGTTCGGGCGAATGCGGTTCGTCATGGCGGTTTCGTGAGGGGGGGGGTAGGCCGAGGGAGGAAGAAAGTATAAGGGACGTTTGGACAAGTAGCGAGCGGAATCTCCGCCGCCGGCGGTCGCTCATCGGTCTGGGATTTCGGCACTCCGTTTACGCCGGCCGTGGGGCCAAAATTTCACTTCCGGACAAAAACGACCGCCCCTCGGCGGGGTGCCCGCCGGCAGAGACGTTCGGGGCGTGCGAAACGGGGGAGACCGGCGAAAAGGCTGTCGAACTGGCGGAGGGCGGTTCACACACCGGTGAACCGCCCTCTCGATATCGGTCACTGCACGGTGAACCCGTCCACCTTCCAGGAGCCATCGGCCTGCTCAGCCAGCGTGAGGGTGACGGTCACGCTCTTCGCCTTCGGGGCATCCGAGGGAGTCGTGGGCGGCGCCGTCGGCTTGGTACCGGTGCCCGTGGGTGTCGTCTTGCCCGTACCCGTGGTGGTGGTGCCGGACGGGTTCGGGTCCACCCCGGCGATGACCGTGTAGGTGAACGTTGCCTTGCGGTTCGGGGCGGTGCCGGTGGGTGCGGGGAGGTTGCCGCCTGAGTGGTAGTTCTCGGAGGTCAGCACCGGATTGTCCTTCAAAAGCTTCTTGAACTGATCCTTGCTCGTTGCCTTCTTGTAGTTGTCGGACGTGCGGTCGTAGGCCGAATCCGAGGCGGTCTCAAGCAGGTCGAGGAACTGAGTCGCTTCGCTCGTCGCCTGGACGCTGCCGGCGAACTGCCCGAACGCCTGCGACGCCGCCGTCACCACCTGCGAAGCGACGTACACGATCCCGCCGATAATGCCCCCGCACACGAGCAACACGCCGCCCACGATGATGAGGGCGATGAGCCACCCCTTGCCCCCCTTCTTCGGGGCGTCGTCGTCCCGACGGCGGCGTGGGCGGTCGTCTCGGCTGTCATCGCGGCTGTCACGGGAGTCGTCGTCGCGGTCGCGGGCCATTGCAGAACTCCGAGGTCGGAGGAGTGAGGGGTCAGCAGCAGTTGTATTCACCGCCCCCGCGATTGCATCGGCCGGTTGCTCATCCGCCGAACGCGGCCTAGACTTCCGCGCCCCGCCGCCCGTCCGACCCGCGCCACGCCTCAACACCACGCCACCGCATGAACCCGATGCCGCAGTTGCGGACTGTCCACACCCGCCCGGCGGGGGAGACGGTGAGCGCGCAATCCCCGGACGCCCCCACCCGCACGGGCGACCCGGTCCGCCGCCCGGCCGCGCCGGGTGTCGATCTGACGCGCGTGCCCTTACCCGCCCGCGGGCTGCTCACCCACCTGCACGCGCACGGCCTGCTCACCGACCCCGAACTGGTGCGATTCCTGACCGCCCTGGGCGAGCGGGTGCGGTCGGTCACCACCCGCGAGCGGGCGGCCGACGCCCTGGTTCACTTCGGGTTCATCACCAAGTACGTCCGCGGGCGGGCGCTGGCCGGGCACCTGACCGGGCTGGTGTGCGGGCCGTACCGCGTGCTCGACCGGGCCGGGGCGGGCACCGTGGGCGTGGTGTTCCTGGCCGAGCACACCCTGCTCAAGCGGCGGGTGGCGCTGAAGGTGTTGGCCGGGGTGACGGCCGACGACGCGGCCACCCGCGAGCGGTTCGTCGTCGAGGCGCGGGTGCTCGCCACCCTCGACCACCCGCACGTGGTCCGCTGCTTCGACGCCGGTGTGGCCCACGACAGTGGGGAAGAGGTGTGGTTCCAGGCGCACGAGTGGGCCGGCGGCGGCGATATGGAGCAGTGGGTGTACGACCACGGCACCGCGGGCATCGACGCCGGCGGCCGGTGGGGCTGGCAGGCGGCCGCCGGGCTGCACGCGGCGCATCGGGTCGGGCTGGTTCACCGCGACGTGAAGCCGAGCAACCTGCTGCTCGACGACGCCGGCCGTGTGAAAGTGGCCGACTTCGGACTCGTGCGGCACCCGTCGGCCGACCGCACGCCGGTGAACTCCGTCGTCGGCTCGCTCCAGTTCCTCGCCCCCGAACAACTGAACGACCCGACCACCGCCGGCCCGCCGGCCGACGTGTACGGCCTCGGCGCCACCCTCTTCTGGCTGTTATCCGGCCGCCTGCCGCGGCCCGATGGCCTGCCGAGCGAGGTGATCGCCCACCTGCGGACGAATGCGGCCGAGCGGCTGAAGGCCGTGCTGCCGACCGCCCCCGCCGAACTCGACGACCTGCTCGCCCGCATGTTGTCCCTCAACCCGGCCGCCCGCCCCACGCTGCCGGACGTGATGTCCGTGTTCGCCCGGTTCGCCGCCCCGACCACCGCCCCGGAGTTGGCCACCCGCGTGCTGACCGACGGCGACGAGACCGAAGCCCTCCGCACCGCCGTCGGCGTGCTGGAACAGGAGTTGGCCGAAGCCCGCAAGCACCGCGACGACGCCCGCCGGGCCATCCTGAAGGCCTTGCACGCGACCACCCTCGCACGCCCCGACGACACGTTCGCACGGGCCGAACGGGTGGGCACCTTCACCGCTGTCATCGCCCGGCACCTGAGCCAGCACCCGCACTGGTCGGGCTACCGCGTGCCGGCCGTGCGGGTGGAACTGGCCGCAATCGCCGCCACCGTGGGCGTGGACGGGGTGGACGGGGTGTTCGACAAGCTGGCCGAACTGCCGACGCCGTTGCCGTTCGTGCGGGTGGCCCACGACGCCGCCAAACACCTCCGTGAACGCTGGGACGGGAGCGGGTCGGGCGGGCTGAAGGGGACGGCCATCCCGCCGGCGGCACGGGTGATCGCCGTGGCCGACGTGTTCGAGCGCCTGACCAGCGACCCGACCGCCGACCCGACCGCCGCGTTCGCCGAACTGTCGGCCCACAGCGGCACGGCCTTCGACCCGGACGTGATCGCCGCCTTGCACTCCGCCGCCGACGAACTGACCGCCCTCGTGCTGCCCGTCCTGGAACTGATCCCCGACGAGACGTGAGGCGGGGGAAAGGGGTTCCGCTCGCTCGACCCCTGGCTCACATCTGTCGCCGCTCCG
>JANNDF010000467.1:0-2069 GCA_031387445.1 Planctomycetia bacterium | reverse complement strand
CCGGGGGGTGGGGGTAACCGCGCCCGCCCCCCCGGGTCGCGGCGAAGACGGGGTGAACCTCCGTCCTCCCGTACCGTCCTTCCTGTTGTCCGCCGGTCGGCGAACGTTTACAGTTGAGGAGCGGCCTTTCTCCCCTGGCCGCAGGAGACGCCCTATTAGCGCATCGTTCGAATCCCAACGTGAAGCCTTTTCCGTCACCCAGGAGCGGGCCGTTCTGGTGAGCGTGTCCCTCCCGGATCGCCCGTGGGTGAGCGACGACCCGTGCGACGAGATCCGCGGGCTGGTGGAAACGGCCGGGGCGAAAGTGGTCGGCGAACTCACCCAGAAGCGACAAGACATCTCGCTCGGCACCTACCTCGGGTCGGGGAAGGTGGCCGAGTTGAAAGACCTGGTGGAAGGCACCGAGGCGGACGTCGTCTGCTTCGACAACGACCTGACGCCCGCCCAGGCCCGCAACCTGGAAACCGCCCTCGGCGTGAAAGTGCTCGACCGCTCCGAAGTCATCCTCGACATCTTCGCTGGCCGCGCCCGCACGCCCGAGTCGCGGTTGCAAGTCGAGTTGGCGCAGCTCGAATACAGCCTGCCGCGGCTGAAGAACATGTGGTCGCACTTGAGCCGGCAGGCGGGCGGGGGCATCGGGTTGCGGGGGCCGGGGGAAACGCAACTCGAAGTGGACCGCCGCATCGCCGACGGCCGCATCAAGGACTTGAAGCGAAAGATCAGCGAGGTGCAGGCCCGCAAAGAACGCGAGGTGAAGAGCCGCGACACGCAGTACACCGTCAGCATCGTCGGGTACACGAACGCGGGCAAGTCGCGGCTGATGAACGCCCTCACCGGGGCCGACGTGTACGTCGAGAACAAGCTGTTCAGCACGCTCGACACCCGCACCCGGCAGTGGCACCTGCGCGACTTCGGCAAGGTGCTCGTGTCCGACACCGTCGGGTTCATCCGCGATCTGCCGCACTACTTGGTCGCGTCGTTCAAGGCCACGCTGGAAGAGGCCCGGCAGGCGAAGCTGCTGTTGCACGTGGTGGACAGCAGCAACCCGCAGGCGGAGCAGCACATCGGGGCGGTGAACGCCGTGTTGAAGGAACTCGGCGTGTACGAGAAGCCGACCATCCTGGTGCTGAACAAGATCGACCGCGTGACCGACCGCGCGACGCTGGAGGTGCTACGGGCACACCACCCGAACGCGGTGGCGATTAGCGGGTTGACCGGCGAGGGGGTAGAGGAGTTGAAGGACGCGGTCGTCAAACTGCTGTCGTCCCACTTCATCCCGGTGGAGGTGACGCTCGATGCCGGCAATGGCAAGGTGCTGGCGTACCTGAACGCCCAGGCCGAGATCTTCCGCCAGGAGTACCGCGGCACGCAGGTGCTGGTGCAGTGCTACATCGCCAAGGGTCTGCTGCACCACGTCGAACAGCCGGGCGTGAGCGTGCGGCGGCTGGCCGACGAGACGGAGGCGAAGGCGGGATAAAGTGTTCTGCTCGCTCCGCGAGCGGGGGTAGGGGGTGTGGGGGCGTTGCCACCCACAATCAACAGACCGCTCGCGGAGCGAGCAGAACACATATTGTTCGCACTGTATTTTTGACATGTTGTGTCGGGCGGGTTCAACCTGGAACGCTGGACTCGCCCGACATTCACCGCAAAGTTCACATTTCACCCGGCCGACATTTCATCCGTCATCTAATATCACACAGATCCCGCCGCACGGAACGGCAGCGGCACCCATTTAAACCGGTCTCAACATCCGGCGGAGAATTTGACATGGCGAAGGCGAAAGTGGCGGACGCGAGCGGGCTGAACAAGACGCAAAAGGTGGAAGCGGCGATGACCGCCCTCGGCGACCCCGGCCCGAAGGAGATCGTGGCCTATGTGAAGGAGAAATTCGGGGACGAATTGCCGTACTCGCAGGCGGCGACGTACAAGTCGATCATCAAGAAGCGGCGCGGGCTGAGCGGCAGCAAGCGGGGCGGCGGGCCGAGCGGCCCGGTGGACCTGAAAGACGTGATGGCGGTGAAGGAACTGTACGACGCGGGTGTGCGGTTCGAGGAAATGGCGACGCAGGG
>JANNDF010000696.1:0-1986 GCA_031387445.1 Planctomycetia bacterium | reverse complement strand
GGGGCATTGGGGGGGTGGGGGGGGGCGTGCCGGTTTAATTTGTTTTGCCTCCCCCCCCCCCCCCTGTTGGGGGTGTGGGGTGTGGGGTGGGGGTCACCGACCGCGAACATGCTACCATGCCGCCCGCTATACTGAAAGTCTTGACGCCGACTGATCGCGTTCGTTTCAGGAGCCGGAGCAATGGCCGGACACAGCCACTCGGCGAACATCGCCGTTCGCAAGGGCAAGCAGGACAAGGCGCGGGCGAAGCTGTTCAGCAAGCTGTCGCGGTACATCATGATTGCCGCCAAGGGGGGCGGGGGCGACCCGGACACCAATCTGCGGTTGCGGTACGCCATCGACAAGGCCCGCGGGGTGTCGATGCCGAAGGACAACATCGAGCGGGCGGTGAAGAAGGGCACCGGCGAGTTGGAAGGGGAGGTGCTCGACGAAGTGACTTACGAAGGGTACAGCCCCGGCGGGGTGGCGATCATGGTGGAGGCGCTGACGGACAACCGCGCCCGCACCAGCGGGGACGTGCGGATCCTGTTCGAGAAGTCGGGCGGGAACATGGGCCAGCCGGGATGCGTCGGCTACCTGTTCGACCGCAAAGGGCTGATCCTCATCGACGCCAAGAAGTACCCGGACGAGGACGCGGTGATGACCGCCGCCCTCGAAGCCGAAGCGGACGACTTCGAGAAAGACGGCGACGTGTACGCCGTCACCACCGACCCGACCAAGTTCAACACCGTGCTCGACGCCATCGTGGCCGCCGGGTACGAGACGATCGAGGCGGAGTTGAAGCAGTTGCCGAAGGCGTACAGTGAAGTGGAGGTGGACATCGGCAAGCGGATCGTCCGGCTGATGGACGCCCTGGACAACAACGACGACGTGCAGGCCGTGTACACCACCGCCAACCTGACGGCGGAGATGCAGGCGGAGTGACGGTCAGCCGCCGTCCGCGGCGGGGCACGAGACGCGAGCACACCGCCCACTCCCCTTCCCCGCCGCACCGATTGCGTGAACCGCGGCCGTCGTCCGCGTCTCCTGTCTCGCGTCTCGTGCCCCGTCCCGGCAGTGTCCCATGAACGAACTCTTCCAGGCGGCCGGGTACGCGGCGCTGGTGTACCTGCTGTTCAACTACGCCGTGTCGTTCGGCAGCGGGCGGCCGCTGACCGACGCCATCAACCCGAACCGCCACTTCCTGCCGGTGGCCGCCGTCGGCCTGTTCGGGTCGGCCTACGGGCTGCTGGTGAAGGGCGTCTACTCGGCCAACGAGCACCTCGAACCGGGCACCCCGCGGGTGTCGCAGTTCGACCTGCTCCGCCAACTGGTGTCGGACGAGAAGGCACGGCCTGAGGTGGTCGGGGCGGTGTCGTTCGTGGTGTTCGGCCTGTCCCTGCTCCTGCTGTGGTTCTGGTGCTTCTGGCGGCTGCCCCGCGACCCCCGCGCGTTCTCGCAGAACCCGAAGGACATGCGGGCCGAATACACCCGCGCGCTGCGGCACTACGTGCGGTGGGAGGGCGGGCTGGACTTCGCCATGCTGTGCGAGGTGCGGGACGGCGCGCACACCGTTCTGGCGGAAGGGGCGGCCGACAAGGACATCGCCCGCGGGGTGGTGCGGCTGCCCATGTACGGGTCCGGGGTGATTCAGCTCGACCCGGTGAAGATGGCCGCCGAGCAGAAGGACCGCTGGCGGAGCGAAAGCCGCAAGCTGTTCGATCACCTGCCCGAGTTGGAAGAGATGGTGCTGCCCGTGCGGCAGGGGAAGACGGTGGGCGTGTGCTTCGACGTGCGGTACGGGGCCATGTTCATTGAAATCCTCGACCGCCCGGACGACACCGGCAGCGTGTGGCTCTACCTGTTCGCCTCCAGCCTGAACCAGCACGAGGTGACGACGCAAACGGCCACCAAGCACTTTTCCGGACTGGTACAGGCCGTCCGCCACATCCGCGGCGGGCTGAGCAAGGGGTAATGTCGGCTCCCCTCTCCCCTTGAGGGAGAGGG
>JANNDF010000682.1:0-7517 GCA_031387445.1 Planctomycetia bacterium | reverse complement strand
TCCAGCTCTCGGTGCTGGTGTTCCTGCCGGCGGCGTTCGCCGCCGGGTTGCTCCTGGTGCCGGCCGGGTGGAAAACCTTCATGCGGTGGTGGGCGGTGTTCGGCTGCGCACTCACACTCACCGTCGGGCTGTGTACGCTGGTGGACTACACCAACCTGCTCGGCCGGTACTCCGACCGCACCGACCGGAGCAACTACACGCCGGACAGCCGGCTGGACGTGCGGGCGGACAAACAGATCGCCGTCGCCGCCACCGGCCGCGGGGAGTACCAGTCGGACGACTTGGTCGTCCGCCGCCCGTGGGTGGCCCAGTTCGGGATCAACTTCGCCCTCGGCGTGGACGGGTTCGGCCTGTCGATGGTGCTGCTCACCGGGGTGGTCTGCCTGCTCGCGGTGGTCGCCAGTTGGACCATCGAGACGAACCTGCGCGGCTACCTCATCCTGCTGCTGTTACTGCAAACGGGTGTGATCGGGGCGTTTCTCGCCATCGACTTCTTCGCCTTCTACGTCTTCTACGAGCTGATGCTGCTACCCATGTACTTCCTCATCGGCCTGTGGGGGAGCGGGCAGCGGAAGGCGGCGGCGTTCAAGTTCGTCATCTACACGCTCGTCGGCAGCGTCGGGCTGCTGGCGGCGATCATCGCGCTGTACACCGCGGACGCCCGCGACTTCGTGCCGAAGGAAGCCGCCGACCGCCGCACGAATGAGGTTCACACGTTCGACATCAGCACGCTCGGCAAGGTCGGCCGGGCGGTGTCACTGGTGCTGAGTGGGCAGGAAGACCGGATCGCGGTGGTCGGCACCGCACGCGGCGAGGACGCCGTGCCGCTGTTCGCCGAAGGGGTGAATCGCGAGGCCGCGCTGGCGCACCTGAAGAGTCAGCCCGTCTGCTCGCCCGGCTTCCAGTACATCGTGTTCGGCCTGCTGTTTCTCGGCTTTGCGGTGAAGCTGCCCATCGTGCCCCTGCACAGTTGGCTGCCCGACGCGCACGTCGAGGCGCCGACGCCGGTGTCGATGATCCTGGCCGGGGTGCTGCTCAAGCTCGGCGGGTACGGCATCCTGCGGTTCGCCTTCCCGCTCTGCCCGTGGGCGGCGCACCAACTGGCGTGGTGGGTGGGGCTGATCGGCGTGGTCGGCATCGTGTACGGCGGGCTGGCGGCGATGGGCCAGCGCGACTTCAAGCGACTGCTCGCGTACAGCAGCGTCAGCCACATGGGGTTCGTGCTGCTGGGAACCGCCGCGTGGAGCGGCGGCAGTAAGCACGAGTGGTGGGAGTGGGGGGTGAACGGCGCGCTGTACCAGATGATCGCTCACGGGGTCACGAGCGCCGGCATGTTCTTCGCCGTCGGCGTGATCTACGACCGCGCCCACCACCGCGACCTGACCCGCCTGGGCGGGCTGAAGGAGCCGATGCCGGTGTTCAGCGGGCTGAGCGTGGTGCTGTTCTTCGCCAGCATGGGCCTGCCGGCGCTGTGTGGGTTCGTCGGCGAGTTCCAGGTGATGATGGGTGCGTGGCTGTTCTGCTGGGGGCTGACGCTCGCCGCGATCCTGTCTACCATCCTGACCGCCGCGTACCTGCTCTGGGCGTGGCAGCGGGCCTACCTGGGCGTGAACCCGGACACCGCCAAGTTCCCGGACGTGACCGCCCGCGAGTTCGTCGTCCTCGGTGTGTTCGTGCTGCTCAGCATCGCCCTGGGGGTGGTGCCGTGGCTGATCACCAGTTGGACCGAGCCGAGCGTGTACGGATGGGTCGAGAGCTTGGCCGTGCTGTGATGTCAGGTTCCCCTCTCCCCCCGGTGGGAGAGGGGGCAGTCGGAACAACCCTCACCACTCCCGCTTCACCACCTCGGCCCCGTCGGTGACCGACCCCGCCGGCCCCGTCTGCTCGTGCTTCGGCGTCCACCGCAGGATCGGCTCCTTCGCCGCCTTCACCTCATCGGCGCGGCTAATCACGTGAGTGTGCGGGGCGGTCCGCACCAACTCCGCGTCCTCCCCCTTGATCTTCAGCAGGGTGTCGGCGAATGCGTCGAGCGTCTCCTTGCTCTCCGTCTCGGTCGGCTCCATCATCAGCGCTTCGGGCACCACCAGCGGGAAGTAGACCGTCGGGGCGTGGTAGCCGTAGTCGAGGAGACGCTTGGCCACGTCCATCGCCCGCACCTTCTTCTCCCGCACCAGAGCGCGGGCGGTGGCCACGAACTCGTGCATGCACGGGCCGGGGTGCGGGATCTCGAACCCTTCGGCCACCCGCGCCCGCAGGTAGTTGGCATTCAGCACGGCTTGCTCGCTCACGTCCTTCAGTCCGTCCGGGCCGAGCGTGCGGATGTAGCAGTACCCGCGGAACAGGATGCCGATGGTGCCGAAGAAACTGCGGACACGGCCGATGGACTTTGGCATGTTGAAGTCGAGGAAGAACCGCTCGCCGTCTTTCCTGATGATCGGTGCCGGCAGGTACGGGGCGAGGAAATCACGCACCGTAATCGGCCCGCTGCCCGGCCCGCCGCCGCCGTGCGGCCCGGTGAACGTCTTGTGCACGTTGTAATGCTGCATGTCGGCGCCGAAGTCGCCCGGCCGGGTGATGCCGAGGATGGCGTTCATGTTCGCACCGTCCAGGTAGATCAGCCCGCCCTTGGCGTGAACCAACTCGCTGATGGTCTGGATTTGCGTCTCGAACAGGCCGAGCGTGTTCGGGTTGGTGATCATGAACACGGCGGTGTCGTCGCCGAGCTTCGCCTTCAGGTCGTCCAGGTTCACCAGCCCGTCGGCTCCGCTCTTCACGGTGATCGTTTCAAACCCGGCCAGGGCCGCGCTCGCCGGGTTGGTGCCGTGGGCGGAGTCGGGCACCAGCACCTTCGTGCGGTGGTGTTGGCCCTTGTCGCGGAAGTAGGCGTGGGCGACGTAAAGGGCTGTCAGTTCCCCTTGTGCCCCTGCCGCCGGTTGCAAGCTGATGGCCGGCAGCCCGCTGATTTCCTTCAGGTACTCCTGCATGCCGTACAGCAGTTCCAGCATCCCCTGGGTGGTGCTGTCGTCTTGCAGAGGGTGCAGGTTGGCGAAGCCGGGATCGCCGGCGATCCGTTCGTGCCGCGTCGGGTTGTACTTCATCGTGCAACTTCCGAGCGGGTAGAAGTTGGTGTCGATGCTCATGTTCCGGGCGGACAGGTTCATGTAGTGGCGGATCAGGTCGATCTCGCCGACCTCGGGCAGCGGCGGCGGCCGATCCGCGAGGTACTTCTTCGGCAGCAGTTCGGCGGCCGGCTTCGTCGGCACGTCGCACGCCGGCAGCCGGTGGCACCGCCGCCCGGACTTGGAGATGTCGAAGATCAGGTCGGTGGACTGCGTGTTGTTCATGGGGTTCTCGAAGGCGTCCAGTTAGATGGTAGCGATCAGTTGGGATAGTGAGTCGAATCGCTTCGGTGCCGGGTGCCGTGTACTGAGGTCATCGCGGTTGTTGCCGTCCACAACCCAGACTTGTCCGAACTGGTTGGTCGTCAACTCCATCAGAATCAGGGCTTCATGGCTCGCACCAGAAAAGGGTGGTGCCTCTCCGATCTGGAGGTATCGCCGGTGCCAGTTCCGCCTGGACTCGCCCGTCGGCGGTTGCAACTCGATGGCACGCCGAACAAGTTCACCGCGAGCACTCGACTCATAAAAGCCAGCACCACTAGACCGCCGCAACGGATTTAGCCACCAGCCAGACGGTGCGGCAGCGAAGCCGCCGTCAGAGGTTTCAAATACCACCCCGCTTGCGACCGGTTCACCACCGTTGTGGTTGAGCAAGAACGCCCGATACTGGGGAGGCAGTGTCACTCCAAATTCAGCTTCGACGGCATTGACCGCGTCGTTTGCGGCGGGTGGCTCGCCTTGGAGAAATCTTAATTGATCGCAGCACACACCGACCGGCGGGCGGCTGACGCGGGCGACCCACACCGGGTCCAGCCCCTCGGCCAGCCCGTTCAGCCGCAGCAGGATGAACCCCGCCGTCTGTTTCGCCTTCGCCCACTCCCCCTCCGCCCGCAGGTACGCCCCGCGGGCGTCGTCCCGCTCGTCCAGCCAGTCGGCGTACACCAGCCGCGGCAGGTCGTCGCCGGCACGGTCCACGATGGTGCGGATGAACGCCTCGTCCTCGGTCATGCCTCCGGCCCCCGGGCGGCGGCCACCAGGATGCCAAACACCTTCGTCAACTGTTCCGGGATGGAATACTGGGTGAGGTCCACGGTGAAGCGATCCCCTTCCAGGGTGAGGAACCGCCACTGGAGGCCGGTCGTCACGCACCCGTGAATGACGGGGATGACGTTGCCGGCGCGCTCGTTGAAGATGCGTGCCGCCAGCATCTCCGCCCCGCACTGCCCCAGCCCGGACGCGATGCTGTCGTTCTTCGCCTCCACGATCACCGCCACCGGTGCTTGCACCACCGAGATGACTGGCGAGCGGGAGAGGAGGAAGTCGCACGCCCCGCTCAGCCCGCGGTCGCGGTCTACAGTCAGGTCGTTGCCGGAGAAGTAACTGACACGGTGGTTCAACGCCTCACGCACCTCCCCCATCAGCGGGGCGGTCAGCAGTTCACTCTTCGACTTTTCGGTGGTGGCGGCCACGGCGAGTGGCAGGTTCCGCTGGATCAGCAGTTGGAGGCCGAGTGCGGACAGTTGCGCCTCCGGCGTCCCGGCGTGCAAGTCGTCCACCTCCACCAGAGTCAGGCCCAACCGCGTCGGCAGGTCGGAGAGTGTGAAGTCGCTGAACGCCATGACTTGTCCTCACGGAGTCGGGTTCTACCTCATTCGCGTGGGTATACTGTTACTGTATCCCCGCTTTGCCGGTCGGTCCCACCCAGCTTGGCTCCTTCCCCGCGACATGCTCGGCCCGGTCCGTTAGCATGGGAATCATGCTCGTACTCGACCCGTTCGCCCCGGCCCCACCTCCGCCCGGCAACTTGGCGCTGCTGCGGGTCAGCCGACGGGCGATGGCTACCACATTCGAGATCGCCATCCCTTACGGCACGGCGAACGCATTGCCCGCCGCCGAAGCCGCTCTCGACCTGATCGACGAACTCGAAGAGCAGATGACGGTCTACCGCGACACGAGCGAAGCCAGTCGGTTGAACGCCGCGGGTCGAGCCGACGAGATGGAACCGCAGTTGTTCGCCCTGTTGCAACGGTGTGCCACTCTGACGCGGGACACGGAAGGGGCGTTCGACGTGGCGTGCGGGGCGCTCGTGAAGTGCTGGGGGTTCAACAAGCGTGAAGGTCGCATCCCGACTGGGGCCGAGTTGAACGAAGCGATGGCCCGGACCGGCTTCCGGCACGTCAGCCTGAACGCCGACACACGGGCGGTGCGGTTCACCCGGCCGGGCGTCGAACTCAACCTCGGGGCAGTTGGGAAGGGGTACGCGCTGGATCGCGCCGCCGAGCTGCTGCGAACCCACTTCGGCATTCGCTCGGCACTCCTGCACGCCGGCGGGAGCAGCGTTCGAGCCGTCGGCCGACCACCGACCGACTTCCGCGGGTGGCGGGTGAGCATCCGACACCCGCACGACGACCGCCGCACGCTCGGCAGCGTGTTCCTGGACGACGAAGCGCTCGGCACGTCGGCGGACACCTACCAGCATTTCGAGTACAACGGACGGAGGTACGGGCACGTGCTCGACCCCCGCACCGGCCGGCCGGTGGGTGGCACCCGGAGCGCCAGTTGCGTCGCCCCGACCGCGGCCGATGCCGACGCCATCAGCACGGCGTTTTTCGTGGCCGGGCCGACGTGGACGGCCGATTACTGCCGAACCCGTGACCACCTGCGAGCGGTGCTGCTGGACGACGGCGACACGCCGACGATGCACCACCTACCGGTGTCGAAGTACGACCCGCCCGGTTGGCGCGATCTGGTGAACCCCGGCAGTGATGCCGGGGGTGATTGGTAACTCTACCCCCGGCATCACTGCCGGGGTTCTCCAACACACTCTCCCATGCCCCTCTCTCCGCTGAACATCGCCGTCTACGTCGGGCTGGTGGGCGTCCTCATCGCCCTGTTCGTGGCCACGGCGCAGAACAAGTGGCAGCCGCGGGTGTTCGCCCTGCTCGCCCTGCGACTGGCCATCGGCTGGCATTTCTGCTTCGAGGGGCTGCACAAGATTCACTCCACGTCGGTGGGCGAAACGGACACGAACCGGCCGTTCACCAGTGCCAACTACTTCAACGTGGGCACTGGCCCGCTCTCCGACTACATGAAGCGGGAACTCATCTCCGACCCCGTGAAGACTGCGGCCGCACGGCTTCGCAAGCCGAAAGACCTGACCTCCGCCGAGTTCACCAACTTGTCGGCCGGCGAGCAAGCGGCCCTCTGTCCCGAATCGGTCACGCAACTGTTGTCGGGTTCAGCCGAGCGTGCCCGTGCCGCGGAGTTAAAGAAGGCACTCGCCGGGATGCCGGACAAAACGGAGGCAAACAAGGCTGACCGCGAGAAGGTGAAGGGGCTGATCGAGGTGGTCGAGGGCGACCTCCAATTGTTGGCGGGCGAGTTGTCGGGGGAGAAAGGTGCCGTCGCACAACTGAAGAAAGTGTTGGCCGGAATGCCAGACGAAAACGAACGGGACAAATCCCGCCGCGAGATTGTGACCGGGTTGATCGAGGCCGTCGAGAAGGACACCCTCAAAGACCGCGCGGCGTCGCTGAAGAAGTCACTGGCAGGGGGCCCAGACCAGACCCCCCTCGACATTGCCCGCCGCGTGATGGTGGGCAGGCTGATTGAAGCGGTCGAGAAGGACTCTGAGAAGTTGACCGTTGACCCGAAGAAGTCGCAAGCGAAATACGCCGCCTGGGTGTATGAGGCGGCCACCCGTCCGGCGAACTTCAAGCAGATCGGTAGTCCGGTGGACGCCACCCCATCCCAATGGCGGGAGTACATCGACCTGCTCGAAAAGGAACTGGCAGAACGTCAGAGCCGGACCGAAAGCACCTTTGGCCGTGGGAACGGGTTAGAGGTGAAGCGGACGAACGACCTGCGGGCCGAGTTGGCAACCGCCCGGAAGGGTTTGGCCGACGCGACCGAAGAGTTTATCAACGAGATGAAGAAAGAGGCCGGCGCGACGAACACCGAGAAGTACCTGGACGAACTGGCCAAGGCGCAAGGTGTGGGTGAGACCGACAAGGCGAAACGCGACAAGCGGATCCTGCCCGAATCCGCCTTCCCGAAGAAGCAGATCGAAGTCATGGACGAGTTCACCGCCTGGGGCATCACCGCCATCGGCGTCGGACTGCTGCTCGGCCTGTTCACCCGCGTGTGGTGCGTGGCCGGCGTCGGCTTCCTGGTGATGACCTACCTCGCCGCCCCGCCATGGCCGTGGCTGCCCTCCCCGCCGCCGAGTGAGGGCAACCCTCTGTTCATCAATAAGAACCTGATCGAAGCCGTCGCCCTGCTGGTGGTGCTGTGCCACCCGACCGGCCGCTGGCTCGGGCTGGACGCACTTATCGATTTCGCGTGGCACAAGCTGTTCGGGAAGAAGAAAACGGACGAGACACCGCCTCCGAAATGACC
>JANNDF010000647.1:0-10884 GCA_031387445.1 Planctomycetia bacterium | reverse complement strand
GCCCGCAAGGGCCGCGGGTGCGTGCGACCATCCCCGCGCACCCGCGGCCCTTGCGGGCCGGGTTCGCCAAGAATCCGGCTCACTTTTCCTCTGGCGTTCCGCCCGACCCGTCGGTATACCCCCGAGCGAATTCACTCAAGTTTTCAGTCACGGGGGGACGGGCCATGCGGAAGTGCCTGTTGGCGGGGGCGTGCGCGGTCGCCATCACCGGAACCGGTTTCGCCCAGTTCGCGTCGGACCGGCTGCCCATCCCACCCAGTTCGCCCGCCACACCGAAAGCGCCCGCCCCGCAGTTGCCCGGTGGCATCATCCCGGCCGGCGGCACCGTCGCCAGTTCGCCCGGCCAGAAGCTGCCGAGCGGGTACATGCTGCCAGACCCGACCCGCCAGGTGCCGAACACGCCGGTGGCCACGTCCATCGACGCGAAGGCCCCCCCGCACAAGTGGGCGGTGAAGGCCGATCACGGCGGGTGGATGATCATGGTGAAGAGCTACGCCGGCTCCGACTCGCGGGCGAAGGCCGAAATGCTAGCCAAAGACATCCGCGACACGCACGGCATCCAGTCGCTCCTGTTCGAGCGGAATTCCGAGGAGCGGAAGGCGGAACAGGCGCAACTGGAGGCCATCCGCAAGCGGGAGAACGAGAAGGTGGATCCGTTCAACAAGCTCCAGGAGCAGATCAAGCGGGAAGCGGAGGCGAACGGGTCGATCTTCAAGCCGACGATGGCCACGGTGAAGGTGCCCCGCCCGTACCACGAGACGCCCGAGCAGTGGGTGGTGTTCGTCGGCGGGTTCAAGACGATGGACGACGCGCGGGCCAACCTGCCGACGGTGAAGAAGTGGCCGTCCCCGAAGGACGAGCGGCTGATGGACGCCGGGCTGGTGGGCGGCGACCAGACCGACACGAAGACGGGCCAGAAGGAGTTCAAGACGACGACCCAGTTCCTGAACCCGTACCCGTCGAGCATGGTGGTGCCCAACCCGGCGGCGACGAAGGCGAGCATGGAGGAGAAGGCCAAGCTCGACCCGTTCGTGGTGAAGCTGAACGACGGGGTGGAGAACAGCCTGCTGGCGGTCAAGAAGCCGTGGACGCTGGCCGTCAAGTCGTACACCATGCCCACCTCGCGGGCGAGCACCGAGGGGGACGGGAGGAGCGTGTTCGACATGAAGAAGAAGGGGAGCACGGGCCTGGACCGCATCCGGGCGATCGAGGTGGAGTCGGAGGCGCTGGCGCGGGCGCTCCGCGACAAGAGCATGAAGCCGCACCCGTTCGAGGCGTTCGTGCTGCACCACACGCACGGCAGCATCGTCACCGTCGGTCAGTTCGACAGCCCGGACGACCCGCAACTACTCAAGCTGCAACAGGAACTGCTGGCCCTGACGTTCGAGCTGCGGGACAAGAACCAGAAGCCGGTGATCGGGTCGGACGGCAAGCCGATGGTGCAGCGGCTGTTCGACGGCGTGAACCTGTTCCCGGTGCCGAAGTATTGAGAGATGCGGGCGAACCGAGCGGCGTGAGCCGCCGGTTCCTGGTGAACCGCGGGTGTCAACCCGCGGGTGCTTCTCACCCAGGCGGCTGACGCCGCCGGTTCACCAAGCACCTCCCGGCATCACTGCCGGGGTTCGCCGTGTCGGGAAAAACCACAACGCCCGGTGGCTGCGAGATGGTTCGCGCGGCCCACGGGCGTTGATCTTGTTGCGGGGAGGGATCGGGCGACATTGTCTGCCCAACACGGCCCCGACTCGTTAACACCTTAGAACGCGTTGCGAGTCGGGGAAGAGAAGTCGTGCCGGATTCACTGGATTTTCACGCCATCGACCCACGAAGCGAACGCCGCCGCCTTCGCCGCCCAACTTTCGGCCGTCAGCCGTTCCCTGGCTTGCCCCTGTCCCGCCGGCAACCCGCCTTCACACCGCCCCTTCACTGCCGCCGTGAACGCCTCCGCCGTGTCGCACACGTCGGCCGCGTCCGCCCATTCGGTGGTGGACGGCAGGCTCCGCACCACCGCCGGCTTGCCGGTCGCCAGGTACTCCTTCAGCTTGAGCGGTTGCATGGCTCGCGTGGCCGGCAGATCGGCGTAGGGCATCACCAGCACCGCGGCGGCGTGGGCGAGACTCGGCAGGCGGGCGAATGGCACGGGCGGGCGGATCGCCAACCGGGGGAGTGCCTTCAGTGCCGGGTCGGGGTCTTCTTGCGGGCCGACCAGCACCACCGTGCCGCGGTCCAGGTGTTCGCACAGGTGCCGCACGAAGGCCACGTCCATCCGGCGGTCGATCACCCCCCAGAAGAGGACGAACGGCGGTTCGAGGCCGGCGAACTCGGGGGGAGGGGACGTGTGTGTGGCAGTTGACGACGGTTCGGACCTCACCCCCCGTCCCCCTCTCCCAGGGGAGAGGGGGTGTTCAACTTGGGAAAGTTGTTGTTCGTCCGCGGACGGGTCGGAAGGGCATGCGTCTTGAACACCCCCTCTCCCCTGGGAGAGGGGGACGGGGGGTGAGGTCCCATTGCGGAGGGGGGTATTCCAACCCCAATGCTCCAAATCCACCCCGTGCGTGAGCAACAGCGACTCCCGCCCCATCGCCGCCAGCTTCGCCTTCAGCGTCTCACTCACCGTCACAACCGCATCCACCTTCGGCACCAGGTCGCGTTCCATCCGCAGCATCGTCTCGCCGTCGTACCCCGGCCACACGCTAAAGTCGTCCACGCAGTAGTACACCCAGCGGGCGGCGGGCAACTCGCCGATGAGATCGGCCACGAGCGGCAGCGTGGTCACGACAACCGGCGGAGATGGCAGCGCGTTCACCACCGGCCTGAGCGCACGGAGCAGCAGTTTGCGGTTCAACCGCCGGCCGAACGCCGAGCGGAACGACGGCCACATTTTGGGGGAGAGGATGGCGGGGTGGGTCGCTCTCTCCGAGAGCGACATCGGATCCGGCTCTCGGCGAGAGCCGGCCACCCGATTCGGAATCACCCACCCCTTGATCTTGCCGGCGGCCCGCTTCACCGTGCCCCAGTCGAGCCTCGGCGGGCGGGTGCCGATGGTGTTCACCCACACCACGTGTCGGTGCGGCAACACGTGTTTCACGAGGTGCTGGCAGCTCGACGGGTGCCGGCCCCAGTCGTCGGCGAACACCAGCCACGGCGGCAGTGCGGGTGCGGTCATACCGGAAGGGTAGGACAAAGTGTTCCACTCGCTCCGCGAGTGCGGTCGATCAGGTGTAGGATGTTCGCCACCCCGTCCGGAGGTTCGCTCATGTCGCGGTTGCTCCCCGCCCTGGCCGTGCTGCTGTTCGCCCTGCCCGCGTTCGCCGACGATCCGAAACCGTTCCCCAAGCCGCTCAAGGACGGCGAGAAGGTGAAGGCCGGCGGCTGGGTCGGCAAGCAGGTACTCCCCAAACGGCTGGAGAAGGACATCCGCATGGGCGAGTGGGTGGACGGCAAGCAGGTGACGTGGGTCCCGCAAAACCTGCTCAACTGCGTGGTGCGGGAGGACCGCGACGGGTTCGTGCGGGTGGCCGACCTGCGCCGCGAGGGTTGGGTGAGCAAAGACGATATGGTCACGGCCGATGACGCCCCGGCGTGGTGGGACAACGTGGTGAAGGAGCGGCCGGACGAGGCGAACGGGTGGCAGATGCGGGGCCTGGGGTGGCTCTACAAGGGCGAGTTCGACCACGCCGTCAAGGACTTCACCGAGTTGCTCCGGCTGCTGCCGGACTCCGGCGCGGCGTACAACAACCGCGCCATGGCGTGGCAAGGGAAGGGCGAACACGACAAGGCCGTCGCCGATTACACGGCGGCGATGAAATTGAACCCGACGGACGCGAGTTCGGTCTACAACCGCGGCATCGTCTGGCAGACGATGAAGGAGTACGACAAGGCCATCGCCGACTATTCCGCGGCGATCAAACTCGACCCGCAAGATGCGGTCAAGTACTCAGTGCGAGCCGCCATTTGGCAGGCCAAGAAGGAGTACGCGAAGGCCATCGCTGATTTCGCTGAGGCGATCAGACTCGCCCCGACGGATGCCGCCTGCTACTCCGCCCGCGGCGCGCTGTGGCACGCGAAGAAGGAGTACGCCAAGGCCATCGCCGACCACGAACTGGCCCTCAAATTTGACCCGGCGTCGGCGTCCGCGCTGAACAACTTGGCGTGGGTGTTGGCCACGTGCCCGGAGAAGAAGTACCGCGACGGGAAGAAAGCCGTCGGGCACGCGAAGCGGCAAGTCGAGGTCAACGCGGCTTGGTGGGGGTCCTACGACACCCTCGCGGCTGCGTATGCCGAGACGGGTGAGTTCGAACTGGCAGTCGCCGACCAGCGGAAGGCCGTCGAGATGCTGAAGGCGGACAAGTCAGCCGACAAGGACGAGTTGAAAAAGGCCGAGGCGCGGCTGGAGTTGTACCGGGCGAAGAAGCCGTACCGCGACGAGGAGTGAGACGACATCACCGCGACGACCCGGCGTGCAGAATAACGGCGGGTCGTCGCAGTGGGTAGGGGCGGTAGGTCGCAACCATCTCGTGTGACTTGTCGCGATCCCGCTCGACCCGCCCCTATAGGGAAGGCCATAAAAAGAAGTGGGGCACGAGATTCGGCGCGGGGGACTCGCATACCCCGCGCTAGTCTCGTGCCCGTTTCGGAAGGGAACGAATGCAGAGCCACTCGCCTGAGGTCCGGGACTCGCATACCGGGCCTCGACAGTCTTCTAGTGCAGTCGCAATGCCGAGCCGACGGAGAACTGATCCGTTTTCGGCAAACTCCGCTGTAACTCACAATCTTTCAGAGGTTTCTGGCGAACCGATCCGCACGGCATTCGTGCCAGCGTTCGCGCCAGGGTCGTATTTTTCAGGCGTGGTGTTGCGTTCCAATCCGCGAGGTGTCGTATTTTGCCACGCCTGTCGGACGAAAGTCGGTGTCGATGGGTGGGGGGTGCAGTGGTGAGACTGAGACGACTCCGCCCAATCGCACTCAGCGGGTGAGCACGAGCGCGATGATGAGAGCCGCCACCAAACACAGGCCGAACGCCACCGCCCCAACCAGCAGCCACGGGAACCACTGCCCCGGAGACGATGGCGATCGCACGAGCGTCGGTTGGGCGAAGCGAACGGTGTCTTGCGGCGGCACCTCGTGCCGGATCGACGGCAATTCGGTGGTGGATTCTTTCGCCGTCGGCACGCGGTCGGTCGGCCGGTCCAGCGCGTGAACGGGGCCGGGGGTCGTCGGGGTGCCTTCCGGCGGGGTGTCGTCGCCGATGCGGTCCAGGCGGGCGAACAGGTGGTCGGCGAAGTCGGTGTCGGCCCACCGGGCCAACAGGTGAGCGGCGGCGGCCGGAGTAGGCGGTCGGCGGTCGGGCCGTTCGGCGAGCATGGCGGCGATGACGGCGGACAGCCCGTCGGGCACGTCCGGGCGGAGGTGATGGACCGGCACCGGGGCGGCGTGCGGTTTCCCTTTCAGTCGATTCAGCATGTCGGCGTGCTGGAACGGCGGGTGGCCGGCGAGCAAGAAGTAGAGGGTGCCGCCGAGCGCGTACACGTCCGCCGCACAGTCCACCGCCGACCCGTCGGCGAACTGCTCCGGGGCGATGTAGGCGGCGGTGCCGAGCAGATAGGCCCCCTTCACCGAGGTGTGGCCGGTGCTGCCCGACAGTCGCACCAGCCCGAAGTCGAGCACTTTCAGTTGCCCGTCGCGGGCGAGCAACAGGTTGGCCGGTTTCACGTCGCGGTGAACCAGCCCGGCATCCCAGGCGTGCTGGAGGGCGAGTGCCGCCTGCCGCCCGCACTCGGCGGTCGCCTCGGCGGTGAACGTGCCGGCGAGTGCAACGGCCGCCTGCAAGCTCACCCCGTCCACGTACTCCATCGCCAGGAACGGCGGGCGGCCGCCGTCACCGGGGTCGTACTCGAACACCCGCACCACGTTCGGGTGGCACAGGCCGGCGGCGACGGTCGCCTCGCGGCTGAAGCGGGAGTTGGCGGCCGGGTCGTCGGCGTGGTCGTCGTGCAGCACCTTGACCGCCCGCCGCTCGCCGGTGGGCGTGTACTCGGCCAGGTACACCCCGCCGGACCCGCCCTCGCCCAACCGGGCCAGCAGGCGGTACTCGCCCAGCACCAGTTGATCGGCGCGGCCGTCCAGCACCTCGTCCGCCTGAAAGCGAGTGAGCAGGCCGCAGGCGACCGCCCGGTCGGCCAGGCGGCGGGCGGTGAGCGCCGCCTGGCCGCGGGCGGCCGTCACGAACCCCCTCAGGCGTGCGGCGTCTACCAGCCGCTGTTCGTGAACGGCGGAAACGAACTCCTGCGGGGTCTGAAGGGTTGGCATCGGAATTCGGGTGGGGTCGAACTAGTGCGAGTTTAGAACACGCCGCCGACGGATTCGCCCGGTCGGGTGGGATTTTCCGCCCCCCCGCGGGCGATCCGGTCGGGGATCGCGTGCTAGGGTTGCCGACTCGTACTCCGAACGGGAGGCCCGTCCATGCTCCGCCGTCGTCCGCCGGCCCGCCGCCGCGGGACCGCCACCGTTGAGTTGGCGCTGGTGCTGACGTTCATCATCGTCCCACTCATCCTCGGCCTGTGGGAGATGGGGCGGTACGTGCAGGTGCAACAGATCGTGGCCAACTCGGCCCGCGAAGGCGCCCGCATGGCCGGCCAGTCAGTGACCATCAGCAGCACCGGGGCGAGCACCCAGATCGTGACGGCGGTGGCCAACCCGAGTTCGAACGCCGCCAAGGTGCCGAGCGTGAAGGGGGCGGTCATGCAGTTCCTGTCCGGTCAGGGGCTGAGCGGCCTGCGGTATGAGGACGTGGACGTGACGTTCACCTTCCTGCCGGCCCAACCGGGCGACCCGCCGCTGGTCGGCACGCCCGGCACCACCGAGCCGTACCAGGGGGTGCAGAACCAGCGGTTCCGGGTGACGGTGACGATCACCGACGAGACCACCCCGGGGTCGGGCACGCTCAAGCCGGTCGGCTCGCGGCCGCTCCGCGAGCGGGTGCTGTGGACCACCCTCGGGTTCGTCCGCCCGGACACCGTCCGCTACCAGGTGGAGTGGGTGATGCTGGTGGATCGCCCGTTCACCCTGAACGCCACCATGCCCACCTGGTAACCCCCGGAGACACGCCATGCGCCGGATGACTGCCCGCCGCCGCCGCCGCTTGCGGAGCGGGGCCACCCTGGTCGAAACGGCCATGGTCCTGTCCCTGCTGATGCTGTTCCTGTTCGGCATCTTCGAGTACTCCCGCTACCTGCTGGTCAGCCAGATGCTGGCGAACGCCGCCCGCGACGGCGCGCGGTACGCGGCCACGAACATGGACAAGTCGGGCACGTTCGTCACCGTGGACGAGGCCGGGCGGGAGTGCATCCAGGATTACGTCATCCAGGAGTGCAAGGGGGCGGACAAGTGGGTGGACGCGTTCACCGTCACCGCCTTCCCGTGCGACAGCTCGGACGTGAACGGGGCGTACGCCAACCCGCCGGTCATCAAGCCGAAGGCCAGCTACAGCAGTTGGAACGAGGCGTCGTTCACCGACCGACTGGCCGTGCGGATCACCGGCACGTACCGGCCGGTGCTGCCGGTGGTGTGGATCCCGCAAGCCGGCACCAGCGGGTTCAAGGTCGGGTTCTACGGCAGCAGCAGCAACGCCGTGCCGCTCACCTTCACCGCCGCCACAACGCCGGAAGGGTGAGAGGGGAGCGGGGATGCAGTGACCGGGTGCGCCCGGGTCGATCACACACACCAGGGGGCTGACGCCCCCTCGCTCGCCGTCTGGGAGATACCGCCGTGCGCGTCCGCCACTCGTCCGCTCGCCGCCGGGGGAACATCCTGCCCCTGCTGGCGCTCACCGTCACCCTGCTGTTCGCGTTCGTCGCCCTGGCGATCGACGTGGGCGTGCTGACGATCGCCCGCACGGACGCGCAGAGCGCGTGCGACGCCGGCGCGCTGGCCGGCGCGCGGGTGCTGAACAACCGGCCGGGGAACGTGGAGAACGACAAGGCGGACGGCGCCACGGTGGCGCAGAACACCGTCCTCCAGAACATCAACGTGTACGTGCAGTCGGACAAGAAGTACACGGTGGCGGACAACATGACGTTCGCCACCGGGAACGCCATCGACGTCGGCCAGTACAGCTACAACGGCACCCTCCAGCGGTTCGAGCCGAACTTCCCGAACACCTCCGGCGGGGTGTCGTGGACGGCCATGCGGGTTCGGCTGCGGGGGGACAACCCCACCTTCTTCGCCAAGGTGGTGGGGGTGAACAGCATGCCGTGGGAGACGTACGCGGTGGCCGCCCACCGCCCGCGGGACGTGGCCATCGTCCTCGACTTCACCGGGTCGATGTCGTTCGGCAGTCAGTTCACCTGGAACGGCGGGTGGAACGGCGGCACGGTGTACGGCACCATGAGCCCGGACCCCATCTACCCGCAGTTCGGCCACTACTGGCGGTACACCCAGTACAGCGACACCATCGGTCGCACCTCGGGCAACGCCGCTGGTCTCACCCCGGCCGTGCGGACGAACCCGTTCTCGAACAACACCACATTCGACCTGGGGGCGAACGGCTTGCAGGGGCTGGCCAACACCACGGTGGAGACGGCCGGCGGGCCGCCCATGATCCTCGACTTCCGGTTCGACCCGTCGAACGTCGGCAACCCGGCCACCCCGGTGACCACCGTCAACCCGAACAACATGTGGAACGCGTTCAACCGCTGGATGCGGACCAGCCCGGCGGTGGAGAACCTGTTCCTGGACGCCAGCTTCCGCCCGTCGGTCTCGTCCACCGCGACCGACGCGAGCGGGACCGTCACCCGCACGTTCAACTGGAGCGGGTATGACCCCCTCGACACCACCAACCAGTACGGCCCCACCCCGGCCCCGGACTTCTTCAAGGACCAGGCGGACGACAGCGCCAGCGGGGTGAGCTACGCGGGCGACCGCTCCCCCCGCAAAGGCGGGCAGATCTTCACCACCGCCACCACCTGGGACACGGCCACGATCACCGGGGCGGCGCGGAACGTCCGCGAGGTGCTGTCCACCGCCACCGCCGCCAACACCATCTTGATCGCCTTGGGCGCCCGCACCACCGCTCCCACCGTCACGCCGATCGGATACACCTTCCCGGTCGCCGGCGACGGCGGCACCACCTGGAACAACTTCCGCGACGACCTGTGGGAGACCTACGGGTACGACCTGAACCTGGACAAGTACTCGGGCACCAACCCGGCCGGCACCAACCGGGCGAACGCCGGCAAGAAGCTGACCAACCTGTTCCAGGGGTACAGCATGGGGCCGGGGTACTTCGGCAAGACGTTTTTCGTCTGGCCGCCCGACCCGCGGTACAACTCGGCCGCCGACGTGACCGCTCCGCACGCCACCAACACGGCGACCGACACCAGCGGGCGGGACATGTGTGACTGGCGGCGGCGATTCTTCTACAAGAGCGGGTTCACCGAGACGAACACCCTCGGCCGGTTCAACCCGCAGACGGACAACGTGAACGGCACCCTGTTCAGTGCGACCGCCGGCGGCCCGACCCTGAACGGCACCACCACCGGCTACCGGGTGAACTACCGGGCGGTGCTGGCGTGGCTGAAGTCCGGTCCGCAGACGCTCCCGCCCAACCTGCGGGCCGGGCGACTGGTGTACTACACCAGCATCCCGAACGACGTGGACGACCTGACCAACCTGGATAAGCGGTTCTGGCGGGACTACATCGACTACGCGCTCGGGTATGTGGGCAACTCGACGGCTTTCAACCCGGCGAACAACCTGGCCGGGAACGAGACGAAGGTGTGGCCGGAAGGCGGCTCGCTGTCGCTCACCGCCCCGGCGGCGTCCGGCACCAACCCGCGGCCGTACATGAGCTACACCGACGTGCCGAACACCCCGCGGATGCACTTCTGGTTCGGCCCGCAGACGATGCTCGGGTTCATCAGCGACCGCAACGGGGCGTACGGCTGGCTGTCCGGCACCGTCCACCAGTCGCAGTGCTGGCAACTGAAGGCGGCCATGAACTCCGCCCTGGACGACATCAAGAACAACCACCCGAACGACTACTGCTCGCTCTCCCACTTCTCCACGGCCGCGTACAGCGTGCCGCGGGTGCCGATGGGGCAAGACTGGCAGTCCCTGCGGCTGTCCCTGTTCTACCCGAACGCCCGCCCCAGCCAGTCGGCGAACGACTTCATCAACCTGGTCAAGGGCGGGGACACGACCACCGAGATCCGCCCGTACAACTCCAGCATGAGCCCCACCCTGGTGGCCAACCTGCCCGGCCCGAACGGCGGCACCGACCCGGTGAGCGGTATGGCGATGGCGTTCAACACCCTCAGTTGGTCCGCGTCGGCTCAGTCCGCCAAGAGCCCAGCCGGCACGCAGAACGGCGGCACCGGCCGCCGCGGGGCGGCCAAGATCGTCATCTTCGAGACGGACGGGGTGCCGAACAGCACGCAGAACTGGGGGTACACGAACCCGAACACGGCGAACGCCTACTACCAGTTCGGCGGGTCGAACGAGGGGACCGGGGCGGACGGCACCGCCATCGCGGTGGTGAACCGCATGCGGCAGCAGCAAGGGGCCGGCGGGATGAGCCTGCCGAACGCCCCGTGCCGGGTGTTCGCCATCGGGTTCGGCGACCTGTTCACCCCGCCGCTCAACGCCGCCGCCACCTCCGCCGCCACCTTCTTGCTGAACGTGCAGAAGGCCGGCGGCACGTCCGCCGCCGCGGACACCGCCCTGCCCACCGGGCACATCATCACCGGCCCGTACCAGACCCGCATCGACAACCTGAAATCGACCCTCGAGCGGATCATGCAGTCGGGCGTGCAGGTCACTCTGATTCAGTAGGCCGGGTGCAGCAGCGGCGGCGAGCCGGGAGCGTGAGCGACCGGAGCAATCATGTGC
>JANNDF010000457.1:0-1227 GCA_031387445.1 Planctomycetia bacterium | reverse complement strand
CGGCTACAGAAGCAGGAGTAGGTCACAGCCCGGCTTTCACCACGGCCGGTTTCAAGCCCTTCAGCTCGGGGTACTCGTCGGCCGGCAGGGCGATGCGGAAGCCGATGGTGTCCTTCTCGGTCAGCCACCAGATGCTCCGCGGGCGGTTCGGGTCTTTGTCCATCCAGTCGGTTTCGGACACCAGCCGGCGGGCCAGTCGGCAGTCGTCGGCGGTATCATTCCATGACCCGCCTTTCACGACGTGGCCCCACTTCACGTCTTTCGGCGGGTTGAAGGCGAGCGCCTTGAGCGGGTCTTTGCCGCGGGCGGCGTACAGTTTGGCGTCAAACAAGTCGAGCGTCCATTCGGCCACGTTGCCGTGCATGTCGTACAGGCCGAGGGCGTTGGCCTTCTTCTCCCCCGGCTTGTGCGTGGTGCCGTCGGGCATGTCTTCCGTCTTGCTGTTCGCCTTGTACCAGGCCACGTCGTCCAACTTGTCCTTCGTCGCGTCGAACCCGTAAGCCCCCTTCTGGCCGGCGCGGGCGGCGTACTCCCACTCGGCTTCGGTCGGCAGGCGGTACGGCTTGCCCGTCTTCAGCCGCAGCCAGTGGCAGAACACCATCGCGCTGTGGTGGCTCATGCAGATGGCCGGCTTGCCCTCCCGCCCGTGGTCGTAGGTGTCGTCCACATACGGGTTGGTCGGGCGGGTGATGGCGTCGGGCACCAACTCCTTGCCGGGGTTCTCGGCCTCGAACACGCCCACCGCCTCGTCCCGCTTCGGCAAGCTAGTGTTCCGGTACCACACGTCGAACACGTCCCACGTCACTTCGAACTTGGCCAGCCAGAAGTCGCGGACGGTGACGGCGTTCACCGGCCCTTCGTTGGCCCCGCGGCCGGGTTCGGCGTCCGGGCTGCCGATGTCGAACTTGCCGCCCGGCACATACACCATGTCGAACGTGACGGTCACTTCCTTCAGCGTGGCCGGGGCCTTCTTCCGCCCCGGCACGCGGATGTTGTCCTTGAACGACTCGGTGAAACCCTTCTTCTCCTGCGTCACCTTATAGTCCACCTTCGGCTCGGGCGGCACCGGGGCGATGACCACCGTCGGGGCGTCCGGCTTCTTCTCGTCCTGGGCGACCGCGACGACGACGGCAAGGCCCACGAGTGCGACGGCGGTGGCGACAACGAAGCGGTTCATACGAGTAGAATCTCCGATGGGCGGCCGGCTGTCAAACGGGTTGCCCGTGT
>JANNDF010000595.1:0-15202 GCA_031387445.1 Planctomycetia bacterium | reverse complement strand
CCCTGATTCTCTCGCCGAATCAGGGGGCTGACGCCCCCCGCTCGCCTGAGGCACCCGCCATGCTCCGCCGACCGCTCCGCCGCCGTGCCGGGTTCAGCCTCGTCGAGGTGCTGGTGGCGGTGTTCATCGTGTCCGCCGGGCTGATCGCCCTGCTCACCCTGTTCCCGCTCGGCGCCGTGCAGATGGGCCAGGCCCTCCGCGACGACCGCTCCCAGCAGTGTGCCCTGCAAGCCGACGGCAAAATCCGCGAGCTGTGGCGATCGCGGGTGATCGATCAGAACTTCAACGACGAGTTTTTCACCACTCTCGATGACGCAGACGGCGCGCTCGCCACGTTCGCCCCGCTGGCCAGCGCCCCCTACCAACGACATGCCAGCTATCCGGTGCTGTTCGACCCGTTCGGCTACTCCTCGTACACGATCAACAAGCAGCGGCGGGTGGCCCAACCGTCCGGCACGTTCTTCCCCCGTCGCACGACCGGGGCCGCTTTCGTACCCCCGCCGCCCACGCTCGCCTACCGCTCCGCCATGCTGCAAGACGACATGGAGTTCGGCCCGGACGGCACCCCGGCCGACCGCGACGGCCTGCCGGTAAACGTCAGCGGGCAGCCCATCTTCCGCGCCGGGCGGTACAACTACGCGGCCGTCATCCAGCGGCCGGACAACTCGAACCGGAACGTGGCCGACCTGAAAATCCTGGTGTTCGACCGCCGCTCGCCGGGCGTCGATCCGATCGACAACGAACTGGCCTACGCGGTCAACGCCGTGATCCCCGGCCAGACCCAGATCACGCTCCCCGCGTCGAACGACATCCTCGGCCTGCGGGTCGGGTCGTGGGTCATGGACGGTACCCTGGTGAACGGTGGCGTCCGCAACGCCAACTTCTACCGCGTGACGGGCCTGGACGCCGACACCGTGCCCACTCAGGTGACGGTCGAGTTGCACATCCCGATCGTGAAGACCCGTGGGGATGTGAACCCGACGGCGGCGTACAACGCCACGTTCTACGTGTTCCGCGAACTGATCGACGTGTACGACCGGCCGCAGCTCGCCCCGAGCGGCTACCAGAAACAGACGCCGTGACCGAAGTGCACTGCTCGCTCCGCGAGCGGACTGCTTGAACCCGCTCGCGGAGCGAGCAGAGCACCTAGCCTCCGAGCCACCCCAATGACCCGAACGCGCCGCCTCCGATTCGTCCGCCGCGGCTTCACCCTGGTGGAGTTGATGGTCGCCACCGCGCTGGTGGTGCTCATCCTCACCATCCTGGCGGTGGCGTTCGGCGCGGCGACGGATTCGCTCTCCCGAATGCGGTCGATGGGCAACATGGCGACCGACCTGCGGGGCACACAAGACAAACTGCGGGCCGACCTGGAAGCCCAGCACTTCGAGACCGGCGACTCGCCCGGCACCCTGCGACTGTCCGACCTGCGGTATCACGAGTTGGGCACCGTGGCGGGGGTGAACGTCCGCACCCCCCTCGGCGGCTTCTTCCGCATCGAGAGTGGCAGCGGCAGCATCTACGAGGGGGCCGACGCCGACGGGCTGAGCAGCACGCGGGGTACCTCGCACGTGCTCGACTTCACCGCCAAGCGACAGGGCACCAGCCCGGACGACCTGTATGTGGTGCCGGCCACCTCCCCGGCCGTGGTGAACCAGAACGCCACCGACACCCCGCTGAACACGGTCAACCAGTTCGCGTCCAAGTGGGCGCGGGTGCGGTGGTACCTGGACAACCAGCAGCCGAACCCGGCCATCCCCGGCCAGCCGGTCACGTTCACCCTGTACCGCTGCGTGCGTGTCGTCACCCCGTCGAACGCCACCCTGAACGCCCTGGAGCAAGAGCAGGTCGCGCACACCGGCGGCACCTCCCGCACCCTGACGGAGTTGACCAACCCGGTCAACCGCCCGGTCATCGGCCGCTATCAGCCGGGCACCCCCTACTACGGCGACGACATCGTGCTCTCGAACGTGACCAGTTTCGAGGTGAAGCCGGTGTGGGAAGGCCCGACGCCGCCGAACGGCCCCCCGCGGTCGCCGCGGACCCTGTGGCCGGCGACCGCCATCGGTGGCAACATCCCCGACAGCGGCATCATTGGGGCCGGCCTGCCGAACGGCGACCTGTCGTTCGACGACTTGCCGGCGTCCGCCGTCCTGCCCGGGCAGCGGGTGTTCGACACCTGGTACGACGTGAACACCGTCCCCCTCCGCATCCGGGTGACCGCCCTGCAAGTGAAGATCCGCGTGATCGACCCGAAGACCCTGCTCTCCCGTCAGGTGTCGTTCATCGTCCAGCCGTAACCGTTCGCCCCTGGCCCGCCGTTCGCGGAGCGGACGCCGACACGCACCCCGCACACCACACACGCCCGAAGAGGGTTTGACTCATGCTCCGCACACTTGCCTTTCATCGTGCCCGCCGCCGGAGCGGGGCGGTGCTCATCGTCGTGCTGGCCATGCTGGTGCTGTTCGCCGTGTTGGGCCTCAGCTTCGTGCTGTACTCCGAGGCGCAAATGACCGCCGCCCGGAACCAGAAGGAGAGCGTGAACAAGGAGACCGAGCCGAACCCGCAACTGTCGGCCGAGATGTACCTGGGCGGGATCGTTTACGGCAAGGGGAATACCGGCGACGACCTGATGAACCCGATCGGCGGTCACAGCGTGGCCGAAGCGAAGTACGGGTACGCCGGCTCGCTGCTGCCGTACTCGGCCACCCCGATGCAGGCGGAGCCGGTCGGGTTCACCTTCAACGGCATCACCGACAGCCGACAAATCGTGCGGTTCACCTGGGACACGGGCACGAACAGCGTGTTCGACCCGCAACGGTTCTACAACGGCGTCGCCTTGCGGAACAACCCGACGGCCGCGCTCGTCGGCACCTACCAGGGCAAGAACTACCCGTTCACCTACCCCGACCGGCACGACTTCTACCTGGCCCAGATGGACCCGGCCACCGGACGGATCGTGGTGCCGTCGTTCCACCGCGACGACCTGGGCAGTTGGGACCCGAACAGCGGTGCGGCCAACTACTTCGAGACGAAGGTGGGGGGCAAGTTCCTCACCCTCCGCCCGCGGGTGGCCGACGGGCACGTCAACTTCCCGCCGGTGCCGCCGAACCCCGACGGCAGCTACACCGGCGATGTCGCCAACATGAAGATGATCACCGGCAGCCAGCGGAACGACAGCTACTGGATGGACGCCGGCGGGCCGGTGCTCAAGTGGCGGGGCAAGTTCTATAAGGCGATGGTCGCCCCGCTGGTGCTCGACCTGAACGGGCGGGTGAACCTGAGTACGGCCGGCAACCTGAAGAACCTGCCGTACACCGCGACCGCGCCGCACGGGTCGAACCACGGGCTGGGGGCGTGGGAAGTGAACCCGATGCAACTGGGCCTGACGGCCGCCGACCTGCAAGCCATCGTCCAGAAGCGGTACGGCAAGACGGCGGCCGATTACACCCCGCAGGCCGACCCGTACACGACGGCCACCTCCACCGCCCGTGTGAACCGCGGGCGGATGGCCCCGCTGTATGCCCCGCTCGACGTGGACGGCACCGGCTCGCTCGCCAACGACGGCGCGTTCGCCCTGCCCGCCGCCGCCGCGTACAGCTCGTTCCCCACGTACAACCACCCGCTCGTGGTGGCCCCCCCGTACCGCTACGAGCCGAACCCGACCGACCTGACCAACGCCCTGGCCAACCACCCGGCGCAGAACAACCCGCTGCTCTACCCCCGCACCCCCGCCACCGGGCAGGCGGGCGGGTTCGGGCACGACGACCTGATCAAGCTGTACGCCCGCTACTCCGACCCGAAGAACCGGCAGGCGGCCACCACTTCGGTGCCGAACCCGACGTCGGTCCCGGCCGTCACCACCCTGGCCACGAACAACGCCCTGCGGGCGGCCACCACCACCTTCAGCACCACCCAGCGGTGGGCGGGCGTGGGCGTGACGGCCGCCCTGTCCACCGCCCCGGGGGCCACCTTCGCGACCACCCTTGGCCCGGTGGACGTGAACCGCCCGCTGCCCGACTTCCGCAAGAACACCGCCCTGCCGCTCTCCCCGGTGAACATCTGGGACGCGACGGTGGGGGCCGAGCAGCCGTACTTCGCCGCCGCCGTGTCCGCCCGCCAGCAGTTGGCCCGCGACATCTTCGTCCGCCTGTGCGCCCGGTACGGGCTGATCAACGGCACCTCGGCCGTGTACTACGCCGACACCGGCGTGGTGAACGTGCTCGCCCCCATCGCCGACGCCTCCTACCCGTCGTTCGCCGCGTTCGCCCAGCTCGCGGTGAACATGGTGGACTTCCTGGACTACGACGACATCGCCACCACGTTCGTGTGGCGGCCGTTCACCCCGACCGCGGCCGACCCGAACCTGGACGCCAACAACTTCGCCGCCGCCGAGATGCCCTCGCGAGTGGCGTTCGGCACCGAGCTGCCGCGGCTGGTGCTGAACGAGGTGTACTCGTGCATCGAGAACGACCGCAACGACCGCGGGAACGGGAACGGCAACATGAACGGGCGGGCGAACGGCCCGATGCGGCGGCAGTACTGGGTGGAGTTGCACAACCCCACCCCGCCGGAGTCGGCCGCCTCCGCCGCCCGCTCGGACCTCGGCGCCGCCCGCCTGCGGTACCACCCGGCCAGCACCGTGCTGCCGAACCCGGTCGGCGGCACGATGGCCCCCCCGCTCGACTACAACCCGTACCGTATCGAGATCGCCGTTGTCCGCACGCCAGGGGCCGGCCAGCCGCCCACCCAGCCGTACACCGCCGCCATCACCGCGGCCGGCAACGGTGCGGTGGCCGGTGACACCGCCGCCCTGTTCGGCGCGACCGCCGACGTGCGGGTGCGGATCGACGACTACTCCCCCGCCCCGGCCAGCCCGCCCGCACTGATGAACGACGAGCGGTGGGTGGTCCGCCCGGCGACCGGCCCGAGCGGCCCGGACGCGGGCAACTTGGGGTACTTCCTGCTCGGGCCGGAGGCCCGCTTCCCCACCGTCCCGGCGAACGGGACGAACCCCTCCCTCACGCTGCCGGACGCCGGCAACGGGGTGCCCGCCACCCCGGCGAACACGCTCGAGTTCAGCACCACCGGGGCACCCCCACAGGGGAACGACATCACCACCGAGGTGGCGAAGGCGAGCGTGGTCATCCTCCGCCGCCTGCTCAACCCGTACCTGCGGCCGAACGACCCGGCCACCACCGGCGGCACCTACCCGTACAACGCCGCCTTCCCGCTCAACCCGTACATCACCGTGGACGTGATCGAGAACGTGCCCACCCGCGACCGCGTCGGGCGGGTGAACAACGGGAACGGGAACGGCATGGGGGGCCGCCCGCAGTCGAACTCGCCGACCGTCGGCCGCGTCCACCCGTACGCCGCCGCCCCGGTGTACGGCACCATGCCGGCCGCCACCGCCGGCGTGCAAGACCAGAACCCGGCCATCGCCGGTGCCCCGCCGCACACCCTGTTCAGCGTGAACGCACCGTCGGACAACAGCCGCCCGACGGCCACCCCCGCCTACGGGTTCGAGTGGCTGGTCCACCTAGACCGCGAGGCGGTTAGCCTGCCCGAACTGGCACACGTGTCGTGGACGAACCCGACCGCCCTGACGCAGACATTCTTCAACGCCATGGGCGCCTACCACAGCAACTCCGCAATCAACCTGCCCCTCACCAGCCGCTGGCTGACCGACTGCGCCGGACTGTTGGACACCGCCCCGCGGCTGCCGGGGGCCGCGCTCGGCGGGCGGGAGGCCGGGCGGGTGAACCCCAACACCGCCGCCCACCAGTCCATCTTGAACGCCGTGCTCGACCCGCAGGCCGGGAACGGGTTCGCCGCCACCAACCCGACGTTGGCGACGACCGCGTGGGCGAACAGCATCGTCACGGCCGTCGCCCCCGGCGGCACACGTGTGGTCCGCACGCCGAACGGCACCCCGCGGGCGACCGTTCACGAAGTGGGTGTGACCGGGGCGGGCACCGAAGACCACCCGTTCGTGTGGGGCAGCGGCAACTGGCCGGCCACCAGCGCCGACGGCCTGCTCGACCGGGCCGTGAGCAGCGGCCCCGTGTCACCGACCAACCCGCTGGTGTTCGGCAACGCCGCCGCGACCGGCAACCACCCGTACTTCCAGTACGAGCCGATGCAGAAGCTGTGGAACAACCTGACCCCGGTGAGCGACTCGTTCCTGGTCGTCATGACGGTCGGCTTCTTCGAGGTGGAGAACGCCGGGCCGTGGACCGTGACCAACCAGCCGCAGTTCGGCCGCGAACTGTTCGACAAGGTGCCGGGCGACCTGCGGGCGCAGTTCGCCGGCGTGATCGACCGCTCGAACCTGGCGGTGGCCGACCCGGCCACCCCGACCACCCCGGCCGCGAACAGCCCGTTCCAGACGAAGCTGACGACCGACGTGATCGGCGGGAACACCAGGCTGACGGTGGAAGCGGCGTTCGTGGCGGCCGGCGGGCTGCTGCCCGACGGCAGCACGGCCGCGGCCGACACGGCCGTGCTGTACGGTGACGGCACGCGGCGGTATCTGAGCGTGACGGCCGGCACCAGCCTGCGGGTGGGCTACGGCGACAACCTGACGAACACCGGTGACGGCGAGTGGGTGACGGTGAATACTGTCACCCAGCGTACGACCCTGACGGCGAGCGGCACCGTGAACGTGGCGGGTGAGGTGACAGTCACCCTCGGCGGCGGGCTGACCCGCTACCACGGGGCCGGGGCGATCGTGTCTGATGCGGTGTTCGGCAACCCCGGCCCGCAGACGGGGGTGACGCTCGCCCAACTCCAGCAGCGAGGGCTGGTGCCGTACTTCACCCGCCTGGATCCGTAAGCCGTTACGTTGTAGGTCGTGGTCGAACTGTCCCGCAGAGGGCGTGAGGCCCGACGGCGAATCACCTGTCCGAAAAGGTGGTTGGCCGTCGGGCCTCACGCTTCCTCCGGAAGTTGTTCGACCGCGACCTACAATGCCCGTTCCGCCACCACTGCCACCTGCTTCCCGACCTCCCGTGTCAGGAACAGGTGGCGGTGTTCGGTGCCCTTCAGTTTCAGCCCCTTCACGAACTCGTCGGCGGTCAGCAGGCTGCCCCGCATCACCGGCGTCACCCGCCCGACATTCCTCTTCCGCAATTCCGCGGCCACCGTCCGCACGTCCGCCGGCAGCACCGCCTCCACCCGGTAGGCCGTGGCGAACGGCGTGTCGGGGACGGCGTCGGCCGTCAGCATCTGCACGGTGAAGTCGGTGCCGGTCGCACACAACTTCTGACCCAGTAGCGGCACCAGCCCGGCCCGCACCACCGCCGCATTCGGGTCGAGCAGCACCCCGCGGACCGGCCCGGCGTCTGTCACTGACACCGCGGTGTCAGCGGCCAGCGTGTGCGGCCCGGCGGCGGTGAGCACAGTCGCCCGCCGGCCGCTCGTCCGCAAGGCGTTCAGCCACAGCACACACTCCTTCAACTCCCCGCCGGCGGAGATGAACTCGGCCTCGCCATCGAACGCGGCCAGTTCGGCCACGTCCACGCCGGGGGCCAGTTTGAATGCGATGGGGAAGTCGGCGGGCAGCCGGCGGAGCAGTTCGGCCGGGGCCGGTTGGTAGTCGGCCAGGCGGAGGAAGCGCCGGCCTTCGCTCCGGCGGCCGGGGTCGGCGAACGCGGCGTGTAAATCGGGCAGTGGGTCGGTGAGCAGGTCGGCGGTGTGAACGGCGGCACGGTCGGCCATGCGCAGGGCACGCAGGTTCGCCGTGGTGATGGCGGTGTGCAACTCGTCGCGGTCGATGGCGTGGACGAAGCACACCTCGGCCAGGGCGAGGGTGTCGGCGCCGATGCCGCACCCGAAGTCGCCCACGGTGCCGAACCGGCGGAACCGCTCCGCCCGGTACTTCGCCACCGCCTCGCCCGACGCCATCTCCAGCCCCTCGCGGGTGAAGAACAGCTTGTCGGCGTCGGCGAACTTCACTGCGGCCTTGTGGCGGAGTAGGACGGTTTCGAGTGCGACCGCGGCCAGTTCGGGCGGGAACCGCTTCCGCAGGGTGGCCAGTACGCTCAGCCGGTTGTGCTCGGTCGGGCGGAGCGACACCGCCGCGCCGAGCACGACGGCCCCGTCGAGGGTGAGGAAGCGGCGGAAGGTGGGCAGGTCCACTGGCGTTACTTGGTCCGGATGGTGTACGCGAACGCGCTCGCGCGGGCGCCGCGGCCGGGTGCGACGAACTGCTCGCCGCGGTCGCCGACGGCGTCGAAGTAGGCGCGAACCCACGCCTCCTCATGGTCGTGCTGGTGGGCGAAAAGCACCCACACGCGGCCGGGGGCGGCGGCCAGGGCGTTCACCTCGGCCTGATACCCGCGTGGGTCGTCGCGGTGGGCACCGCCGAGAACGACAGCTTCGGCCGGCAAGCGGTCGCCGCGGGTGTAGAACTCGAACGCCGGGCCGGCGCCCACGTCGCTGTTCCCGTTGTACACATACACCCGGTCGCCGGGCTGCCACCGGGCGCGTACGAACCCCACCGCCGCCGGCACGTCCTCCTCGCGGAACGGGTGACGGAACTGGCGGACCACCTCCACCCCCGGCGCGTACACCACCGCCGCCAGCAGGACGACCGCCGCCAGCCGCGACCGTTTCCACACCGCCCCCGCCAACACCGCCGCGCCGTGGGCCACCAGCAGCACCGCGGCCGGCACCAGGAACAGGAGCAACCGGCCGACGAACGGGTACTTGTGCAGGGCGGACGCCAGCAGGGTGAAGGCGAACCCGCCGAGCAGCACCGCCGCCGTCGCCCGGTGTCCGTCCTTCCACAAGCCGACCACCCCGACCACCGCGAGGACCGCCGCCAGCCCGGCGACCGGGAAGAGGACGCCGCCGTACCCGCCGACCGCGCGGAAGAAGTCCACCCACTGCTCGGACAGCCACGCCACAGCCGCCGGCGACAGCGGGAGGAAGTGATCGGCCCAGTATTCGGCCAGGTAGTCGTTGTTCGCGCCGTGCCGCACGTTCACCCAGTACACGCCGGCGAAGCTGACCAGCCACGCCGCCCCTGTGAGCACGACGGCCAGAACCCGTTCGCGGCGGCGGAGGGCGCGAACGAACAGCCCCACGCCGACCGCCGCCAGCACGAACACGGCCGGGTGAGACGCCCACACCGCCGCCGCCCCGCCCACCCCGAGCGCGATCAACCGCCCGCGGGTGGGCGTCCGCAGCAGTGGGGCGGCGAGGGCCAACAACCCGGCGGCGACGGCCGCGTCGGACGAGTACTGCTTCACCTCGGCCGCGTAGCTCACCACCGTCGGCGAAAGGGCGAACAGCAGCACCGCCAGACGGGCCGTCCACGGGGGGAGCAACCGCACGGCGGCGACGGCGAACGCGATCATCCCCAGGGCGGAGGCGACGAGGGCGGGCAGGCGCAGGGCGTGCTCGGTCGGGCCGAAGGCGACGACGCACAGCTTGCCGGCGAGCAGGAAGGCGACCGGGGCGGACTGATTGCGGTCGAGCGGCTCGAACATCTGGCCGACCTCGCGGTCGGTCAGGTTCATGGCGATCATCGCCTCGTCGAGCCAGAGGGGGCGGTCGGTGGCGAAGGCGGTCAGCCGCAGTCCGATGCCCACCACGAGGGTGAGGGCGAGCGCGGTCGCTGGCCAGTGAGAGGTACGGGCCGGGGCGGGGGTGGGGGCGACGATCACCTCCACACTCTTCACAGGATCGAGGCGGGATCCGGCCGAGACGGGCACGTCCGTGTGGTGGTGCATCGCGTGAACACTCCGGCACTCCGTTGCAGGCGACCAAGTGGGATAGGCTAGGGTGTGGCGAGGTGAGGGACAACGGCAACCCGCTCGCGGCCGGCGGGGAAATCGGGTCCAACGGCACATCCGACGCCGCCCGGCTCACTTCTTCAGCCCGCGGTTCTTGATCAGCCCGTCGTTCACCTCCTCGAACCGCTCCTCCTTCGTCGGCACCTTGTCCGCCTTCTTGGTCGGCACTTCGACCTTCTTGCCGGCGAGTAGGCCTTTCACGAGTGGCACCAGTTTCTCAACATCCCCGCTGTACACCGCGCTCAGGTGCGGGTCGGCCCGCAGGAACGCCCAGTACTCGCCCGCCACGTTGTAATCGAGGCTGTACCAGCAGTCGTCGATCACCACGTACCCGCACCCGCCGCGGGCCTTCTCCGATTCGATGGTGAACAGGACGGCCTTCTTCCCCTTCTTCAGCCATTCGAAGATCGGCTTCGTCCCCTTCGCCTTCGGATCGATCACCTGCTTGAAACTGGTGATCCCGTTCTTGATGGGGTACGGCTTGAGGGTTTCGGCCACGTCGAACAGGATGACTCCGGACTCGGCGTCGAACTTGGTCACCTCGATGACGCGGACGGCCATCGACTCCTTGCAATATTTCGGCAGGTCGCCGGGCGGGAAGTGGATGTACGAGGGCGTGGCGGCGAGCAGGGCGGACAGGAGGAGAGACACGCTGCTGCCCTCGAACGGGTGTTGCTGAAGGGACGAGCGATGGCGGACAGGTTAACCGGACGGCATTCGCACTGGATTCCACTCCGCCACTTCCCCTAACATCTGCCTGTCCCGTCGGTTTACCCTCGGATCGCCCATGCCCGCCGCCGACCCCTCGCGTCCGTCAGTTGTCATCGTCGGCGCCGGCCCAGGCGGGCTGGCCGCCGCCATGCTTCTCACCCATGCGGGCGTGAAAGTGACGGTGGTGGAGCGGATGCCGCACGTCGGCGGGCGGACCTCCGCGATCCAGGCCGACGGTTTCCGCTTCGACCTCGGGCCGACGTTCTTCCTCTACCCGCGGGTGCTCGAACGCATCTTCGGGGCAGTCGGCCGTGACCTGTGGGCCGACGTGCCGATGACGCGGCTCGACCCGCAGTACCGCGTCATCTTCGGTACCACCGGCGGTCAGATCGACTGCACCCCGAACCTGGACGTGATGGCCGAGCGGGTGGCGAAGCTGAACGCCGCCGACGGGGTGAACGTGAAGCGGTTCATCGCCGACAACCGCCACAAACTGGAGCGTTTCCGCCCGGCGCTCGAAAGCCCGTTCCAGAAGTGGACCGACCTGGTTTCCGTCGAGATGTTGAAGCTGCTCCCGCTGCTACGGCCGTGGGCGAGCGTGGACGACGAGTTGAAGCGCTACTTCACCGACCCCCGCGTGCGGCTGGCGTTCACCTTCCAGAGCAAGTACCTGGGGATGAGTCCGTTCAACTGCCCGAGCCTGTTCAGCATTCTGAGCTACCTGGAGTACGACTTCGGCGTGTGGCACCCGACCGGCGGGTGTGCGGCGGTGAGCGACCGCATGGGCGAACTGGCCGAAGAGATGGGCGTGGAGTTCCGACTCGGCGAGGAAGTGACCGAAGTGCTGTTCGACGGCAAGAAGGCGGTGGGGGTGAAGACGGCCGAGGGCGAGTACCGCGGCGACGCGCTCGTCATCAACGCCGACTTCGCCCACGCCATGACGAAGCTGGTGCCGAACCGCCTGCGGAAGCAGTGGACGGACCAGAAGATCGCCAAGAAGCGGTTCTCGTGCAGCACGTTCATGATGTACCTGGGCATGGACGGCCCGGCCCCCGAGCTGCCGCACCACACGATCTACACCAGCGAAGACTACCTGGGCAACCTGGACGACATCGAGAACGGCCACCGACTCAGTGCCGACCCGAGCGTGTACGTTCAGAACGCGTGCGTCACCGATCCGGGGTTGGCCCCGAAGGGGCAGCACACGCTGTACGTGTTGGCCCCGGTCACGCACCAGCACGGCAACGTCGATTGGGCGAAGGAGACGCCGGCCTTCCGGTCAAAGGTGCTGGAGCAGTTGAAGAAGTTGGGTGTGGAAGACGTCGAACGGCGGGTGCGGTACGAGAAGGTGATCACACCCGCCGGCTGGCAGTTCGACCACCACATCTTCAAGGGGGCGACGTTCAACCTCGCCCACAACCTGGGGCAGATGCTGCACCTGCGACCCCGCAACCGCTTCGACGAACTGCCCGGCGTCTACCTCGTTGGTGGCGGCACGCACCCCGGCAGCGGCCTGCCCGTGATCTACGAGAGCGCACGAATCACCAGCCGGTTGCTGCTCGGCGATTTGGGGCTGGACCCCGCGTGGCTGGATGCGGTTGACACCACCCCCGCCGCGGCCGGTATGATGCCGTGACACACCACCACCGGGGGAGCAGGCATGTCATTCCGAGACTTCACGTTTCCCGACGTGTGCGACCGACTGCAACTCGGCTTCCGACAAGGGGTGCTGTTCCCCGATCTGAAACCGGTTACACTCCCGGCCGAGGTCGTCCGCACCATCGACCGCGGTCTGCATCTGGCACAAGGGTTGAACACCGAGAAGGGGCGATCCGAGTTCGTGATCGCCCCCTTCCTGCTCCACCTGAGCATGACCGCGGACCACGAGTTCGGACTGTTTTCGGGCAACGAGTTCAACGTCGACCCGCAACAGGGGCTGAACGGGGTGTGTGACTTCCTGATCGCCCGCGACCCGATGGTGTACATCCTCCGCGCGCCGGTGTTGGCGGTCGCGGAGGCGAAGAACGATAACGTGAACAACGGCTTCGGCCAGTGCATCGCCACCATGAAGGCGGCCGCCGTGTTCAACGCCCGGAGCGGGCAGACGGGGCCGGTGTACGGCCTGAGCACCACCGGCGTGCAGTGGAAGTTCTTCCGCCTGCAAGACGACGTGGTCACAATGGACAGGAACGACTTCGTGTTCATGGCGGACATCGGTTTGGTGGCCGAGACGCTCCTTCGCATCGTGAACAGCTAACTCACCGCAAGGAAGGTTCCTCCGTGTCCTCCCCCCCTTATCGTGTCGCCGTCGTCGGCGGCGGTCTCGGCGGCTTGGCCGCCGCCTGCACCCTCGCCGCCCGCGGGCACTCGGTCGTCCTGTTCGAGAAGTCCGACTGGCTCGGCGGCAAGGCGGCCGAGTTGAATGAGGGCGGCTTCCGGTTCGACATGGGGCCGACCATCCTCACCATCCCGGCGGTGCTCCGGCAGGTGTTCACCGAGGCCGGAAAGAAGATCGAAGATTACCTGAACCTGGTGCGGCTCGACCCGCAGTGGCGGTGCTTCTTCACCGACGGCGGTGTGCTCGACCTGTGCGAAGACACCGACAAGATGACGGCGGAGTTGGACCGTTTCGCCCCCGGTTCCGCGGACGGGTACAAGAAGTTCCTCGGCCTGTCCGACCGCTTGCACGACATCTCGAACCGCCACTTCTTCTGGAAGAGCATCGGCGGCATCGGCGACATGATCGACATGAAGGCCGGGTTCAGCCCGAAAATCCTGGCCGACGTGATGGCCATGCGGATGGGCAAGAGCGTGGCCGCCACGGTACGGAAGTACGTGCCGGATTCGCGCGTGGCGCAGATGATCGACCACTTCACGCAGTACGTCGGCTCGTCGCCCGACGCCTCCCCCGCCGTGCTGTGCGGCATCGCCCACATGCAGACGAACGAAGGCGTGTGGTATCCGATGGGCGGCACGCGGGCGGTGCCGCTGGCGCTGGCGAAGCTGGCCGGCGAACTGGGCGTGGAACTCCGCACCGGCGAGGGGGTGAAGCACATCCACACCACCGCCGACGGCAAGAAGGTGACGGAGGTGGAACTGGACAGCGGCGAGCGGGTGGCGGTGAGTGCGGTGGTCTCGAACGCGGATAGCGTGCGGACGCACCGCGAGTTGCTGAACGGGCACAGCGGGAAGACGAAGGCGAAGTTCGAGAAACGTCGGAAGGAGTACGAGCCGGCGTGCAGCGGGGTGGTGTTGTACCTGGGGCTGAACAAGCGGTACGACCACCTGCGGCACCACTCCTTCGTCTTTAGTCAAGACCCGCACGACGAGTTCGACGCCATCTACAACAAGGGCGAACCGGCCCCGGACCCGACGTGCTACCTTGCGAGCACCAGCCGCACTGAGCCGGCCACCGCCCCGCCCGGTGGCGACGCCCTGTATGTGCTGGTTCACACGCCTTACCTGCGGCCGCACCACGACTGGTCGCAGATGCTGCCCGAGTACCGTCGAACGATCCTGAACAAGCTGAAGACGACCGGGCAGATGCCGGACATCGAAGACCGCATCGTGTTCGAGCGGACGCTCACCCCGCAGGACATCCACGACCGCTACCGGGTGCTGAACGGCGCGATCTACGGGCTGGCGTCGCACGGCAAGTGGCTGGGCGCGTTCAAGCCGGCCAACCGCTCGCCGGACGTCGCCGGGCTGTACCTGGCGGGCGGGGCGGCCCACCCCGGTCCCGGCATGCCGATGGTGCTCATGAGCGGGTGGATCGCCGCCGACACGCTCGACCGCGACGCCGGCGGAGTTCAACGCCCGTCGCCGACGACGGCAATGGCCTAGTGTCACCCTCTCCCCTTGAGGGAGAGGGTCGCCGAGTGCACAGCACGAGGCGGGGAGAGGGGATAAGTGAAAGTACCCCTCCCCCGCGCGCGCTCCGCTCGCTTGCCCTCTCCCTCAAGGGGAGCGGGTGGGAATCCAATGCCCCTCCCCACCCGCTGGAACTGGTTCCTCAACGGCTTCCGCCGCTATGTGCGGCGGTACGTCCGCAAGCACTTCCACGCCGTGCGGGTGAGCAACACCAGTTCGTCACTCCCCCCCGACGACGCCCCGCTGCTGGTGGTCATGAACCACCCGAGCTGGTGGGACCCGATGATCGGGGTGCTGCTGCTCGACCTGTTCCCCCGGCACATCCACTTCGGCGCCATCGACGCGGGGATGCTGAAGAAGTACTGGGCGTTCAGCAAACTCGGCTTCTTCGGGGTGGACCAGACGAGTCTCCGCGGGGCGGCCCAGTTTCTGCGAACCGGCACCGAAATCCTGAGCGAGAACCGGCGGGCAGTGTGGGTGACCGCACAGGGCAATTTCGCCGACGTGCGGACGCGGCCGCTCAACCTGCGGAGCGGGGTGGGGCACCTGGCGGCGCGGATGAGCCGCGGGTGGGTGGTGCCGATGGCCGTCGAATATACGTTCTGGACTGAGAGCAAGCCCGAGGCGCTGGTGCGGATCGGCGAGTGCATCGCAGTGACTGGAACCGCCGGCGGGGGCCCGGCCGGGGGGGGGTGCCCACCTTCCGGGCCCCCCCCGGCTGGGGGCCACCCCGGGCACCCGCGGGCTTCCGCGGGGGGGGGGCAAGCACCCCGACCCCCGGCCGGGTGACGCCGGCGGTTCCAGTCACTGCGATGCACTCG
>JANNDF010000587.1:0-4825 GCA_031387445.1 Planctomycetia bacterium | reverse complement strand
GAGCCGGCTGGGTGGTAGGCCTCACCCAGCCGGCTCACGCCGGCGGTTCCAGAACACCCGCTCCCTCGCGGTCGCGGCTCGCACTCACTTCTTGATCGGCGGCGTGTCCGGAATGGTCGGCGGCGGCGTCACCGTCGGCGGGGGCAGCAACGGGTCGCCCTTCGGGGGCACCGCCGGCACCAACGCCGGCGGCAGTTCCCGCTCCAGCAGGTGGCCGAGCAGCCGCCCCTTCAACTCTTCCGACGCCTGGATCGCCGCACGGGTCGGCTGCTTGGTGAACTCCTTGTTCACCTCGTCGGCCCCCCACAGCACGGCCCCGTCGAGTGACACGCCGGCGAACACCCCGCGGCTGCGGCTGTACGACAGCACCTCCGCTTTGAACTTGCCGTCAGTCGCGGCCTCCGCCCGCCGGCCGAGCGGCCCGGCCGCCACCGCCGCGTCCACGCCCAGCTTCAGCTTCGTCTTCCCGTCGAGCAGGTTCTCGATCATCTTCTTCGACTTGAACACCAGCACCAGTTCGGACACCTCGACACCGATCTGCGGGCCGACGCTCGCCCCGCCCAGGTTTACAAACGTCGGGTCGCTCCACCCCTCTTTCGTCCGCACCAGCGCCACGCCGTGCCCGCCGCGGCCGGCGAACACGAACCCGCCCTTCACCGCCGCCGGGACGATGACGATCCCCTCGGCCTTGGCGAGCAAGTGGTCCGGAATGCGGCTCTTCGGCCACGCCTGCATGTCGTCGATCACCTCGGCCGCCTGGGTGAGCGTCTTTTCGGGGGCCGGCGGGTCGGGCTTCAGGTCTTTCAACTTGTCGCGAATGGGGCCTTGCGCGGGCGACACGGCCAGCGCGGAGGCGAGCAGCAGGTGGGTGAACATGGCGGACCTCGGTGAGAGTCTCCACTAGAAACGTACCCGACCGGGCAACTTGCGGTCAATGGGGATGGGAATTGACACGACCGCCCACGACGGCAAAATCGGACACACTTCGAAGACGGTTGTGAAGCCCAAGTGCGGTAGCTACACTTGGTTCAGGTGTGTTGGGGAGTTGGCATGAGCGGACAGCGGTACTTCCGCGGCGGACCCAGCCTCGCCCCCCGCCCGCTCGACGTTCGCCCCGACCCGGCCACCGGCCTACTTCGACCCGGCACGCGGGGTGTCGGTGTTCAGCGAGCCAGACGGGTTGGAGCGGTTCGGCGGGGCGTTCGAGGTCACAGACATTCCGCCCACGCTGGTCCTCATCCAAACCGGGCGGAATCCGAAGCACCACGAGATCGCCCCGGCCACCGCCATGACGATGGCGGAATACGTCGCGGCACTGGGTGAGATCGTGTTGGTTCCAACAGGAGCAGCCAATGATACTTCAACTTGAACGCTGTCGCGTGCTGTTCCCGGACTGGTACGACGAGCGTGCTGAGTACGAGTCCGAACTGAAAGGCTGGTTGCCCGGTGTCGAGATCGAGTTGGGCGACGGCTCGCGGTATCCGGTGACGTTCTACGACCCGGTACGGTTGGGCCAGGATGTGGAAGCAGAGGCGAAGTTGGATCGGCCGTGTTTGGCTGAACCGGGGTTGGTGGTAGTGCCCGCTGTCACCCGTGCCGCCGTGACTCAAGCCGCCGAGCACCTCGCGGCGAGCGGCTTCTTTGCGCACTTGCGACCGATCACCTCGGATGTGGCGAACGGAGTACGTCACTGACCCCCTCCTACTTCCCCAGTGCCAAGTCCAGCACCCAGCAGCCGCGGCAGTGCGGGCCGGTGCCCCGCAGGTGGGTCAGCATCGCAGGGTCGTCGCACCCGGCTTCTTCGAGTGCGTCGGCCAGGATCGGCAGGCGGTCGAAGGCGTGGTCGGCGTAGATGCCCGACGCCAACGCCGTCACTGTTTCGCTTCGCCACTTCTTGTTGAACGCCGGCTTCTGGAACGGGTTGCCGAACACGCAGCGAAGCAGGTCGCCCAAGAGTTTGTCCGCGGCGGTGTCATTCGCCGCGAGCGGCATGTTCGCGTAGCAGGTCATCATGAAGGCCGTGCTGTATGCAACTTGGTGGCACGACAGTACCGCGAGATCGACAGCTACCCGCTCCTGCGTTGTGGCGTTCGGAAACGTGCGATCCGCCCTCAGCGGGGTGACTGCGGCGAAGGTGTTGGCAAGTTCCGCCTTGTCCGCCAATCCGTCGGCAAATCGCTCGGCCACCTCGACGGCTTGCTTCAATCGCACGTCCGGGATGAAATCCCAACACCGCCGACAACATTCGGTGGCGAACAGGCGGAGTTTGCGCTTGCCACTCTTGGTCCGGGTGTACCCTAACGTTGAGAGTTGGCTCACCATCGCCTGGGAGAGCCATCCTCCTTCCACCCATCGCTTCTCGTCCATATCTCCTCCCGGCGGCATCGCCCCAACCGGCACATTCGTTGCAGGCTTCTCGGCCCGCGGCGGCAAACTCCGCCGATCCGTTCTAGCTCCTCACGCCCGCCGGCGTACTCTGGCAACATGGCCAAAATCACCGCCCCCGCCCCAGCTCCCGGTGCCCCGCCCGCCCCCACCCAACCGGCCCCGTGGCTCGGCGAACAGGATTTGTACCTGTTCAACGAGGGCAGTCACGTCCGCATGCACGACAAGTTCGGCGCCCACCCGGTCGCCGGCGGCACGCACTTCACCGTCTGGGCGCCGAGCGCGCGGTACGTGTCGGTGGTCGGCAACTTCAACGGCTGGGACCGCGGGGCGCACCCGCTGACGATGGTCGGCCAGTCCGGGGTGTGGCACGCCTTCGTGCCGGGAGATCACGTCGGGCAGGTGTACAAGTACCACGTCGCCAGCCAGTTCCACGGGTACGCGGTGGACAAGACCGACCCGTTCGCGGTCATGTGCGAGGTGTCGCCGAAGACGGCCGGCGTGGTCTGGAAGCTGGACTACCAGTGGAACGACGCCGAGTGGATGAAGGGGCGGAAGGCGAAGATCGCCCACGACGCCCCGGTGAGCATCTACGAGATGCACGTCGGCTCGTGGATGCGGCACGCCACCACGCACCACTCGTACAGCTACCGCGAGTTGGCCCCGCGGCTGGCCGAACACGTCAAGAAGCTCGGCTTCACGCACGTCGAACTCCTGCCGATCACCGAGCACCCGTACTACGGCAGTTGGGGGTACCAGGCGACCGGGTACTTCGCCGCGACCAGCCGCTACGGCACCCCGCAAGACCTGATGTATTTGATCGACACCCTGCACCAGCACGACATCGGCGTGATCCTCGACTGGGTGCCCAGCCACTTCACCACCGACGAACACGGCCTGGCCTACTTCGACGGCACGCACCTGTACGAGCACGCCGACCCGCGGCAGGGCTACCACCCCGACTGGGGCAGCTACATCTTCAACTACGGCCGGCACGAGGTGCGGAGCTTCCTCATTTCGAGCGCCCTGTTCTGGCTGGACAAGTACCACATCGACGGGCTGCGGGTGGACGCCGTGGCGAGCATGCTCTACCTCGATTACTCCCGCAAGCAGGGGCAGTGGATCCCGAACCAGTACGGCGGGCGGGAGAACCTGGAGGCGATCGAATTCCTGCGGCGGTTCAACACCGAGGTGTACGGCCAGTTCCCGGACGTGCAGACGTTCGCGGAGGAGAGCACCAGCTACCCGATGGTGTCGCGGCCGACGTACCTGGGCGGTCTGGGCTTCGGCTACAAGTGGGACATGGGGTGGATGCACGACACGCTGAAGTACATGCAGCGCGACCCGCTGCACCGCAAGTACCACCACAACGAACTCACCTTCCGCATGCTGTACGCCTTCCAGGAGAGCTTCATCATGCCGCTCTCGCATGATGAGGTGGTCCACGGGAAAGGCCCGCTGTGGGACAAGATGGCCGGCGACGAGTGGCAGAAGTACGCCACCCTGCGGGCGCTGTTCGCGTACATGTTCGCCATGAGCGGGAAGAAGCTGCTGTTCATGGGGGCGGAAATCGCCCAACGTCAGGAGTGGCGGCACGACGGCGAACAGGACTGGCACCTGCTTTCGCACGCCCCGCACGCCGGGGTGATGCAGGCGGTGGCCGACCTGAACAAGGTGTACCGCGCCGAACCGGCCCTGCACGAACTGGACACCTCGCCGGACGGGTTCGAGTGGGTGGACGCCGACGACGCCGACGCCAGCGTGTACACGTTCCTCCGCAAGCCGAGAGCGGGCAGCACCCGCATCCTGTGCCTGCTCAACTTCACCCCGCTCCCGCGGACCGGCTACCGAGTGGGCGTGCCGGGGCCGGGCTACTGGCGGGAGGTGTTGAACACCGACGGGGCGGTGTACGGCGGCGGGAACGTGGGCAACAACGGCGGGGTGCAAGCCGAGGCGGTGCCGTGCCACGGCCGCCCGTATTCGGTGGTGCTGACGGTACCCCCGCTCGCCGGCCTCTACCTGAAAGGCGAAGTGGTGGGGTAAGGCTGGCGAGCCGAGCGGCGTAAGCCGCCGGGTGGTTCCAGGCGAACCCGGCCCGCAAGGGCCGCGGGTGCGGACACTATTACACGGGGGTCGAGATGGAAGCACTCCAATTCACCACAGCCCACTACATCAAACTCGGCCAAGGTGGAAAATGGGCCGACGACTGCGTTCAGAACCACCGCCTGCGGTTCGGGTGGAACGGCCAGACTGTAGACGACATCAACAACAAATTGTGGGACAAGATTGGGCGGGATCTGCTAGATACCTCCCGCCAAAGGGGGAAGTAAGGCTCATTTTCCAGGGCATTTCGTGTACACCTCGGCCTGGACCCGGAAGTGGGTACGGGTCTCGAACCAGTCGAACGTGAGGTCCAGCAACTCCTGCATCGTCTGGCACC
>JANNDF010000561.1:0-1392 GCA_031387445.1 Planctomycetia bacterium | reverse complement strand
GCCGGTTGATGAACGCAACCGGCGGCTCACGCCGCTCGGCTCGCCGGAACGTCTCAGAAGTAGAAGATGACCTTCTCGTAGAACCACTCCCACACGCCGTGGAACAGCGAGTAGCCGAGCGGGCGGCTGCCGCAGTGCAGTTTCACCCGCATCTCCGCCCCGGCCTTCTTGAACTGCTCCAGCCGGTCCGCGGGGATGTCCACGCGAACATACCCCATCGTCACCGGCTCGGTCTCGTTGTGGTCGTCCTTGTTCGGCACCGCCTCAATGCTCACCTCGTTCTCGAACAGCTTGCCTGGGAACTGTTCCGTCTCGAATCCGGCGAACAGAACGGTCACGTCCAGGTACTTGACCGTCTTGCCCGACCCCTTCGGATCGGGGTCCGTTTTGTGGTCACCGTCGGTGGCGAATGCCCGGTTCACATGCCCGATGGCCCGCTGCGGGATCTTGATCTCCCCCCGCCACGGGCCGTCCACCGCGCCGAGCCGGGCCAGCGGTTGTGACGGCTGCACCTCACTCCGCAGTTTCTCCCGCACGTCCCCGCCGCTGATGTTCGCCCAGTACCGCAGTCCGCCGCCGGCCGGCGGGAAGTTGGGCGCCACCGCCAGGAAGAAGCCGGGTTCGTTCGGGATCAGGTTGTACCGGCGGATGAGGTCGTCCTTCTGCAGTTTGGCCTGCTTCTCCCTCGCCTCCGCCTCCGACAGTCGGGTGCTGAAGTCGGCCGCCGACGACGAATCCTTCGGCAACTCTTGCAGCCGGGCGGTCAGGCTGTTCCGGTCCTTCTGAGCGGCGTCGATGGCCCCGTCCAGTTTGGAGAGTTGGTCGGCCAGGCCCTTGTCGAACAACTTCACCACCGTGTCGCCGGGCTTGATGTCCGTCTGCCCCGGCAGGACCGACACGTCCCACACCTCGCCCCGTGTGGTCGGGTAGACCTGAACCATGTACTCCGGCTGGAATTGCCCTTTCGCGTCCAACTTCAATGGGGCCGGCCAGAACACCATGACGGCGATCAGTAGCAGGGCGGCAATGGTGCCGAGCAGGGTGTACAGCTTCGCCTTCCCGCCCAGGCCGTCTTGCAACTTGACCACCGGCCACCAGAGGGCCTTGAACGGGATCCGCTTCATCTCGGCCGCGTTGTACAACGCACTCGCCGCGTGCTTGCCCACCACGTCCACCCGTTGCAGCAGCGCGTCGGTTTGTTCCGGCGGGTTGAACACCTCCACCAGCAGGGCGGAGCGGGCCGGCTTCTCGGAACCCTTTTCTCGCTCGTCGCGGATGGGGGAGACGACGAGCAGTTTCGGCTGGCTCTCGGCCAGGTACTCGTCGAGCGCCTTGAGCACCCACAGCGGCAGGGCTTCGTCCCGCGTGCCCTGGAAGACGAGCCGGTCGTTG
>JANNDF010000551.1:0-1802 GCA_031387445.1 Planctomycetia bacterium | reverse complement strand
CCCACACACCAGCCCGCTCACGCGGGCCGCTCGCCGGCAACCGACACTCGTTACTTGGCGGCGGCGGCTTTCTTCGCGTGCTGCTCGGCCAGCACCGGAGGCAGGTTCTTCTTGGCCAGTTCGACCAGCAGGTCGAACGCGGCCGGGTCGTGGATGGCCGTCTCCGACAGTGCTTTTCGGTCGAGCATGACCATCGCCCGTTGCAGGCCGGCGATGAACTCGGAGTACCGCAACCCACGCATCCGGCAGGCGGCGTTGATGCGGATGATCCACAGCTTGCGGAACTCACGCTTCTTCACCCGCCGGTCGCGGAAGGCGAACGCCCGCGCCCGGATGAGCGTGGTGTGAGCCTGCCGGAACAGGTTGTGCCGGCTCAGGCGGAACCCTTTCGTCAGCTTCCGCAGCCGGGCCTTACGTTGCTTCGTGACGCGACCGCTTCCCGCGCGAACCATGAGAGTGTGTCCTGATTAAAGGTGTTGGATTTGTGTGGGGGAAGTGGGTTACTGCTCGCCCATGGCGATGAGGAACTTGGCGGTGATCTTGGCGTTGCCAATGATCCCGGCCTTGCGGAGCTGCCGCCGCCGTTTGGCGGTGAAGTGCGCGTTCAAGTGACGCTTGCCGCACTTGCCGTGCTTGAGCAGGCCGGTGCCGGTCACCCGCATCCTCTTCTTCACGCTCTTGTTGGTCTTGTTGTGCTTGGCCACGAGGGCACTCCGGTTGTGGGATGCAAGGGGGAGGCGATGTGATCGCCCCGCTTCAGGACCCCGATCCCGACAGGGCCGCACGGTGTCGAAACCGCCGCGACCGTCCGCAAACGAACGGAACCCGGGACGAACCCAGGTTCCGTGTATGGGAAAAGGAATGATAGCAGTCGGCTGGCAGTCGGGAAGGGGAAAGTGGTGGTGGTGGCATGTTACCGCGGTGTGCGGCGAGTGGGTCCGGCCACTTTCCCCCCACCCTTCGGCGGACCCACGACACATTTCCGGTACGACCCATGCCGGCCAAGCACTTACGGCGAATCCACACCGTCATGTCTGCGAGTGCGACACCGGGAAATCAACCACCCGTTAGCCCGACGCGCGAGCGAGGGGCGAACCAGCGAATCCGTATGGCAGTGAGTGAAACCGATCCCGACACCTCCCGATGGTCCGCGTTGGCTGTTGGCCCCTCGCTCGCACGTCGGGCTAACGGGGGTAGGTGTGTGTGTGGTTGGTTGCTCCGATGGGGTGCCACCACCTCGACCCGCCTATGGAAACCAAAGTGTAGGTCTGGCAAGGCGGCGGCAGTCGCCGACCTCCGCCTTCAGGCGGCTTGTGTTAGCACACGACACAGGGTATGCACCGCTACTTCGCGTGGGATTGTTCTTGTGCAGAGGATGCCCTTTTGTCGCGAAATCGGATCGCCAGCCATTGAGCGGTAGTCCAGACTACAATGAGAATAAAACTCCAAAACAACGGGGAAAATGCAAGCCACAATGGCATTATCGCAGCCACTGCCGAAGTGGCCACGCCGCCGATTAGAAGGTGGACTGGCAGCCACCGCCGAGCAACGACCGGCATGTAGACCGCTGGCGACGCCACAGCGATTGCAATCGTCCACCAGAGCAGCCAATATCCCTTTTCCTTGCTTGTCATTAACTCCGTGTGAGGAAGAGGTTCTGGTGAGTAGTTATTCTCCTCTGTTGCTGGCGGCCTAACTCCACCCCACCCGGCAGGGTCAACGCGTCTCGAACTGCTGACGTTGTAGGGTTTTGTGCGTAAATCGGCGGGAGCCACGGAGGCCCGCCATGCCGGACCAGGAAC
>JANNDF010000547.1:0-3973 GCA_031387445.1 Planctomycetia bacterium | reverse complement strand
GAGGTGGTTGGCACCCGCTCCCTGGCGGTCGCGGTTCCAGTGGTCAGTCGCCCCGCAGTTTCAGCCCGTAGTTCACCAACTTCTCCTGCACCTCTTTCAGCGACGTGACGCCGAAGTTCTTGGCTTCGAGCAGCTCGTCGGAGGTCCGCTGGCACAGCTCGCCCAGGGTGTTGATGCCCAGGCGGTTCATGCACTTGCGGGCGCGGACACTCAGGTTCAGGTCGCTCACCGGCTTGCTCAGCGTGGCCTGCTCCTCGGGCGACAGGTTCTGCTGCGGGCGGTACCGCATCTCGTACTGCTGACCCTGTTCGAGCGACTGCCCGATCCGCAACTGCTTGATGCCCATGATCTCCTTGATCTCGTCCAGGCTGGTGTCGCCGAAGTTCTTGGACGCGAGCAGTTGGGCCTCGGTCACGCGGGTCAGGTCGCCCAGCGTGCGGATGTTCATCCGCTTCAGGCAGTTGCGGCTCCGCACGCTCAGTTCGAAGTCGGTGATGGGCGTGTTCAGCACCATCGCGCTAATGGCGTTGCTCTGCTCGGCGTCGGCGTCGTAGTACTGGTTGAGGGCGGCCTCCACGTCCTTCACGAACAGGCGGGCCTGCTCGTCCGACGGGTCGGCCTTGCTCAGCCGGCGGTAGCACTCGGCCGCCTTGTCGTACCGCTCGTTGTCCTCGTACAGCACGCCCAGGTTTTGCAGCACCCCCTTGCCCACCGGCGGGTGCTTCAGGCACTTCTCGTAGTAGTCGATGGCCGCGTCGTCGTTCCCGGCCAGGTCGTTCAGGAAGCCCAGGCGGAAGAGGGCTTGTGCGTGCGACGGGTCGAGTTGCACCGACCGCTCGTAGCACTGGGCGGCCCGCGGGGTGTCCCCCTCGGCCTCGGCCACCGACCCGTCCTGGTAGTGGAACTCGGCGTTGTGCGCCGCCATGTCCTTGTACTTGGCCAGGATGGCCTTCGCCTGCGTCACCTCGCCGAGCGCCCGCAGCACGCCCGCCCGTTGCAGTTGCACCGACTGGGCGGCGAACCCGGTCTTCTCGGCCTTCTCGAACGCCTTCAGAGCCTCGTCGTGGTCGCCCCGAAGGGCGTACGCGCGGCCGAGGAAGAAGGCGGCCAGCGGGCCTTCCGACTGCTTCAGGTGATCGACGGCCTGGGTCGTGTGGCCGAGGAAGAAGTGGACGACGCCCAACTTCAGGTGCAGCTTCTTCTGCTGCGGGCCGGCGGACACGGCCAGCCGCTTGTTCAGCGTGTCGTTGATGTCTTTGAGCGCGCGGACCTGGTTCGGCCCCTGAGCCAACCCCTCCCGCAACTTGTTAACCATCGCCCCTTCGAACTCTTCCCGCTCCACCAGCAACGCGCGCAGATCGATGACCGGTTCGGTCATGGTGCCACTCACTCCGTACTCTGTGGACCCCACCGGCAGACAGCCGGGGTGTCCGGACCGGGCCTTGCCGCACGTCGGCGGAGCGTGCGAAGCCCAGGGGTAACGTGAGCGCCGAGAATTGGCCAGCTTAGCGATCAGGCGAGAATCGGCAAGGGCACCCGACGACTCGGCGAGCGGCGACCTCATGGCCGCTGGTTCAGTCACCGACCCGAACCAGCGGCCTCACGGCCGTTGCCTGCCCGATCAATCCCGATGCCACCGCTCGGTCATCGCCTCGGCCCGCTCGCGGCGCTCGCGGGCGCGGCGGGTGGTGCCCGGAATCCACTTCGTTTCGGGCGGCTTCGGCGGGTCGAAAACGGCCGCCCACCGCTGCGCCAGTTTGTCCCAGAAGTCCGACGCTGGCGACGGCTGCTGCGGGTAGGGCGCGACCACCTGCTTCGGATCGACCGTCGGCCACTGACCGCCGAACGGGCTGCTCGGCCCATACCCGCCGACCGCGGAGCCGGGTTTGGTGCCCACGTCCGGCAGGCGGGTGCCCACCTGCGTGCCGACCGGTTTCACCGACGGTCGGCCGACGGCCGTACCGGGCATCTCGAACCCGGCGGCGGGTACACCCGGCTGAGTGGACGGCACCGGCGTCGGCCCCTGAGCCGACACCGCCGCCGCGAACGCGAACACCGCCCCGAGGGCGGCGCGGTTGAGAAGTCGCATCGGAAGGCCCCCCCGACCGCCCACTGTGGCCGGGGTCTGTGACCCCGGTCCGGCCTCACAGAGGCCGGCTACAGCAGCACGGCTATTTCTTCCACCCCATCTGTTCGATCAGGCTGGCCGGTTTCTGTTCCACCGTCGCCCCGCCCGTTTGCACCACCGCTTGCCACTTCTCCGGGTCGGCCGGCAGGTCTTTCCCGGTCAGGTCCTTCAACCCCTTGTGGGCGTTCTGGGCCAGCACCACGTCCCGCCCGGCCTCCTGCTTCAGCACGGTCGTCAGCGCGACCACCGACTCCGGCGACCGCATCTGCCCCAGCCCGCGAACCGCCGCCGACCGCACGTCGCGGTCCAACTGCTGGTCGGCGGTGGCCGACGGTTCGGTGGTGGCCACCTTCGCCACGAACGCCACCGCTTCGGCCGACGGCTTACCGGCCAGGGCGTCGATCGTCCGCGACCGCAGGGTGGAGACGAACGACGGCTCGAACCCGGTCGGGGCGAGCATGGCGATGGTGTCGATGGCGGCCACTTGCGTCAGGTCGGTGGTGGTGGCCAGCTTGGCCGGGTCGGTCGGCACCCCGTCGGCCTTCTCGTAGGCGTCTTTGAGCAGCCCCACCGCCCGCGGGTCGTTGAACCGGCCGAGGGCGTCAATCGCCGCCACCCGCACGATGGGGCTGGTGTCGGTGGTCGCGGCCGTCCACAGGATTTGCAGGGCCTCGTCTTGCTCCGCCGGCGGCTTGCCCTGCTTCGTCGGCTCCTTCAGCCGCCGCATGGCGTCCGCCCGTTCGTTCCCGTCCACCTTGTTCCGCAGCACGGAGATCGGCTCCTCGCTGCTGAACGTGTTCTTGAACGGGGCTTCGCGGAACTTGCGAGCACTGACCGCATCCCAGGTGCTGGCGCACCCGACGTGAGCGATCGCCGCCGCTGCCGCGATGAGAGTGAGTGCGCTTCGGGCCACCGGCTTCCCCCCCGAGAACCGTCCCAACGTTTCGGTCGTGGTCGGTCGGATAACAGAAGGGTGGAGGCAGGTCAACGGCGAGTTGGAGAGTGAGGTTGGGCGAGCCGTGCTCCGTAAGGAGCCGGTTGAAACGACGAACCGGCGGCTCACGCCGCCCGGCTCGCCAGATTATTCCACGGCCACCATCTTCGGCCGCGGCACCTTCACCGCGTACACCCCGCCGTGGTCGGCCCACAGCTGCGCCGCCGTGCGATACAGGAACGTGAACGCCTCCGGCCGCGGGTGGTCGGTCAGGTACGCCCGCACCAGCTCGCCCATGTGCGCGTCGTACTTCTTCTTGCTGCCGGTGTGGAACTGGCACCGCCCGTCGAACCGCCGCAGGTCGCCGTCGAACCGCGGGCCGATGTGGTACAGCTCGTGGAACACCGTCACCAGCTTCTCGTCGAACGGCAGGTCCAGGAACCGCGGCAGGCAGAAGGCGACGACGTACAGCACCTCGCGGCCGTTCACGAAGTACCGCTGCACCTGGTACGTCCGCCCGCGGTGGCGGCGGTACAGCGTGCCGCCGGCGAACCGCAACGGCGACACGCGGGCGAGCAGGCCGGTCTTGCCCGGTTTGCCGGGGGTGAACGAGTAGAGCAGGGCGGTCGGATCGATGTGGGCGAGGGTCGGGCAGCGGGCGGCGACGTCCGCACACAGGGCACCCATGTGGGCGGAGAAGTTGAACGGGCGGGTGCCGGGGGTGCGGTCGCGGCGGGCGGGCGCGACCCACCGCAGGGGCAACGCGGATCGCCCCTCGCCCCACCGCCGTTCGGCCGACAAGCCGTTCGTCATCGCTCGTTCCGTGCAGAGGTCCGGACTGTTATCGGTGCCGAACGGCCGCGGGCAACGGGGAAAGCAGACCGCTTGTTCGGGTGGCCCGCTCTCGCCGA
>JANNDF010000542.1:0-12533 GCA_031387445.1 Planctomycetia bacterium | reverse complement strand
CAGGCCGCCGCCGCCCAGGCCACCGAACCCGCCGCCCGTGCCGCCACCGCCGAACCCGCCGCCCGTGCCGCCACCGCCCTGACCGCCGAACCCGCCCAGGCCACCGCCCTGACCGCCGCGGTTGCCGCCGAACCCGCCCTGCGTGTTGCCGAGGGTGGTGGTAGTCGGCGCCTTACCCTGAATGGCTTCGACGAGCGACTGCAGTTGGCTCGGGGCGATGCCCGTCACCTGAATCACCTCCGTCACCATCTCGCTGTCTTTGGTGTCCTTGTCCAGTTTCAGGCACAGCTCCTCGATGTCCTTGGCCAGCGCCTCGGTGCAGTCCACGATCACCTGGTTGGAGGCGATGTCGTAGTCCACGTTCAGGGACGAACCGGCGGACTGCGCGGCCGGTTGCTGCGGCATGAACGGATTGAACGCCTGGGTCTGGGCGCCGCCGCCACGCCGGGCGCCGGCGCCGGTGTAGTTGGCGTACACGTTCTTGATGGTCACCACCATCTCGGACGCCTTGGCGTACTTGAGCGGGATGATCCACCGCTTCGAGACGCCGCCTTCGGCCTCCTCGCCGCTGTCGATGGCCTTCTTCAGCAGGTCCTTAATCGTCAGCACGTCGATTTCGCTGGCCTTCACGATGATGAGCGAGTTGCTGCTCTTCTCGGCCACCACCTTCACCCGCCCGGCCTTCGGGTCGGCGGGTGCGGCCCCGCCGCCCAGCCCGAGGAGGGCCAGCGGGTTGAGCGCGGCCGCGATGCCGCCGCCCCCGCGACCGCCCTGCCCGCCTTGTTGGGCAGTGGTGGTGGTGGTGTTGAACACGTCGTTGATCACCTTCGCCGCTTCTTCGGAGGTGATGTTCTTCAGCCGGATGACCTCGTACCGCTCGGTCGCCTTGTCGCCGCGGGTGTAGAACGACATCAACTCGTACATGAGCTGCACGTTCTTCGGGTCGTCGCCGGTGATGACCAGCTTGTTCCCGATGACGGTGAGCACCACGTCCGGCTTCCGCTCCGGATCGACCAACTGGGCCTTCACCTGCCGCAGCCCGCCGGGGGTGCTGATCTTGTTCGGCCCCGGCACCGTGGTACCGCCCGGCCCGGTCGGCGGCTTCATCGGCGGCGCGTCGTCCTTCTTCGGCCTGGGCGGCGGGGCGTTCGGGTTCACCACCTCCACCTTCTTGCCCATCTTGCTGGCCATCTCGGCGATGGCGTCGGCCAGCGCGCCGGCGTTCCCTTTGTCCAGGGTCAGGGTGCGGATCTTGTCGTTCGGGGTGAAGCCGGACGAGCCGGTGGTGATGCCCAGCGCGTTCGCCAGGTCTTCGGCCGCCTTGATCTGCTCGGCCGTGCCGCGGAGCACCAGGCCGGGGTCGCCTTCCACCTTCGCGTCCACCGTCACCCCGCCGCCCACGTTCGACTTGACGGTGGCGGCGGCGGCGGTCAGCGACTCGCCGCTGATGACGGTCGGGATCACCTTGGTGAGGGTGCTGCTGACGGCCGCCGGCGGGGAGGTGAGGAACTCCCGGATGGTGACGTGATCCGCCATGAAGGCGTACACCATCACCTGGTCGGTGCCCTTCGCCATGGCCACCACGCTGGAGCCGGCATACTCCGGCTTGGCCATCAGTTGCTTGCCCATGTCCACGGCCGCCCCGCTGGCGACGTTGTACGTCTCCCACATCGGCTTGCCGGGGGCCGGCCGCTTCTTGTCGCCCTTGTCCAGCTTCTCCAGCAGGTCTTTGGCCGCCAGCACCTTGCCCACCGGCCCGGTGATGGTGAGCGAGTTCTGCTCGTCGTCCACGGTGATGCTGATCGCCTGGAACCGCTTGGCGGTGGTGGCGGTGGTGCCGGGGGCGGGGTTCGGCACCCACTGGCCGTTCTGCCACGAGCCGCCACCCCCGCCCCACTGGGTGGGCTGAGCGGCCGGGGCGATGTCGTCCTTCAGCAGGGAGCGGAGGGAGTTGGCGACTTCACTCGCCCGCTTGTACTGGCAGATGTGGGTGAGCTGGTCGCGGCTGTCCTTGTTCGTGTCGTCGATGATCTTCAGCACGAACCGCACGTTGTCGGCCTTGTCCACCAGCAGCAGTTTGTCGGTGCCGAACGGGCTCACGTCGCCGAACCGGCTCAGGCTCTTCTTCACCTGCGGGAGCACGTCCTCGGCGTTCAGCGTCACCAGAGGGACGACCATCTGCACCACTTCCGTCTTACCCCGCTTGGCCAACTCTTCGGCGTTCACGGTCGGCACGTGAATGCGGTCGATCTTCTCCGACGCCGGCACGATGGCGAACGACTGCTGCTTCCGCAGGATGATGTAGTTGTCGAGTTCCAGCCGCTCGTTGAACAGGTCGAACAGCTCGCCGAGGGTGTACTTCTTGCCCGGCAGGCTCTTGAGCGTGCAGGTGCCGGTGGGCGTGTCCTTGCTCAGGAACATCAGCCCGGTCTGCGTCTCCAGCCACTCGAACACCTGCTTCCACTCGGTCTTGTCGAACTTCACCTCGTACAGTTTCTCCACCTTGGCCGGCTCGGCTTTCGGGTCGGCGTGCGGCGGCTCGGCCTTCACCGCCGGCGGCGTGGTGGGCGGAGTGACCTGCGCGAGTGCGGACCCGCCCAGGCCGGCGGCCAGCACCGCCGGCAGCCACCGGCGGAGGGTCCGCCACGGTGCGGGCGCGTAGACAGAATCCGTGCGTTGCGGAACCATGCTTTCCCCCCAGTGCGGGCCGCGGTCGCGGTGAAGGACGCCCCCGGGTCGGCAAGCCGACCCACGTCCAGCGACTGCGGTCCGTGAAGATCCGCGAATTCGCTTGCGTCAATACCATCAGGGTACACCGCCCGCAACCGCTTTTGGGAGCGAGTTGTGCGGTTTTAATCCCGGCCTCATTCGCCAGGGTTGCCCAGGGCGCCCGGGAGTGATTTCAGGCAAGGTGGGCGAGCAGATCGCGGCAGGCGGCATCCACCTGAGCGGCGGTCGCGGCCGGCAGGTGAAACGTCATCACCCGCTGAAGGGCGGCCCGGAACTCCTCCCGAGCGGTGGCGTACTCGTGGTGCACCTTCGCCGCGTCGTCGTTCCACCGCTCCGCGATGTCTCGGATCGGCAACTTCTCCTGAAATCGCAACCGCAGCAACTCGACCCGTCGGGTGGCACGCTCGTTCCCCGCCGCCAGTTCCGCCTGCACCCGTGCCGCTTCGCGGAGCATCGACCTCGCCCACGCCTTGTCGAAGGCCCGCCCCAAGCTGGTGTCGTCGCCCGGTTGGTCGTCGGGCAACGGTGGCGATGGTCGGTGCTTCTCCTCGTGCCGCCGGGCGACGTTCCGCAGCACCCCATGAAAGAAGGGGCGGAAGCCGTCACCGGGCGACTCGTTCGCCTGGCCCAGCACGCCGTTCGGTTTGAAGCACTCGACGAACACGTCTTGAATGGCGTCGTCCACCGCCGACCGTAATGGGGAGGTGTGCCAGCGGGCGGCGAAGTAGCTGCGGGCGACCGGCTGATACCGCCGGGCGAAGTCGTCGCGTGCCGTCCCGTCCCCGCCGGCCGCGGCCCCGATGAGCGTCCAGCAGGTGACATCGGCTGGGGTCATGGCACTCCGGGGCCGGGCGGCGGGTCTGGGGCGTCCGCCTTCGCCACCACCTGCTGCCAGATGTCGAGATAGCCCAACTCTCGCGCCCACCGCTCCACCTCGGCCTCGCTCCGCTCGGGGTGTCGGAGCCGTTCGCCGGCGGCCAGGAAGACTCGGGCCGAGGTGTGGCAATCCTGGATCATGGCGGCCCGCTCGGCCGGCGTCTTGGCGGCCAGGATCGCGGCGTAGGTGCGGTCGATCACTTCGATGCGAAGCGGCATGGCTGATCCTCCGGCCGGCATTGTACCACGCCGGCCGCGGCCCCGATGAGCGTCCAGCAGCTGGCGTCGGCGGTCACTTCTTCGGTGGCTCACGGTCGAACAGTGTTACCGCTTCGAGCAGAGTGCCGGTCGGATTACTGGTGAACCGTTTGGCCGTCTTTTTGAACTTCCTCCAACGGGTCGCCGCTTCCGCCTGGTCGCCCAGGTGGTGCATGCAGAGGCAGGCGAGCGCCTCGTCCCGTGGCGACGGGTCTTGGCCGTTGGAGTATTTGCCCACCTGTGGCGTGGCGGGCAAGGGGGACAACAACCCGACGGGTGAGCCGACGGCGGCGAATAGGTGGCAGAGTTGTTCGAGCGGTTGAACCGGTTTCGAGTACACGCCGTTGTCCTCCTTCATGCGACGCTCCGCCTCCCGTAACGCGGTGCGGTAGTCGCCCCGCCGGTACGTCAGGTGGATTTCGTCCCACGACCGATACGCATCCCCAATCGGGGGCCACACCTCGAACAACTCGGCCAGTTCGTCCAGGGTGCGGCGGGGCAACCCCGACAGATGCAGGAAGCTCGGAAAGCTGGAGTGGTCACCGTCACGGAGAACCTCACTGAGGACCACACCGGAGTCACGGGCCGCCCTGTAATCGCGGACGCATTCGGTGTACTTCTCTTGCTCGAAATGATGGTCGCCGCGGAGTACGTAGGCGTGGCCCAGCGTCGGGTGGCGTGCCAGGATGCGGTTGAGGATTAGTTCCGTGTTCTCGGCAGTCGCTTCGTTCGGAAACTGGTCTCGCAGGTACACCGCCGCGCCGTACTCGTTCGGAATCAGGTCTGCGAACGGGAAACCGGCGGTCGGGGCGACTTTTGCTTTGAACTCGGCGTGCTTCGTATCCCACTCTTCCGGACTCCAGTGGTGGAACGCGCCGTCGTCGTCCAGGTGGCCCATCTCGATCAGGCACGCCCAGCGGTGGAGGTCCGCGGGGTCGATGGAAGCGTCGTCGCCGGGGAGTAGCCGCCAAGCCCAGGTGATCCCGCGGAGTTCCGCCTCGGGGTCATTGGTGGTCTTGCCCTGACCGGTATGACTCGGGCCGTACTTGAGGCCGCGCAGCCCAGACGCTGTGTTCTGTTCGAACAGGTTCTCCTGTTCGAACAAGTTCAAACTACGGTCGGCCGCCAAGTCGATGATTTGATCCCACCGGGGATTGAATGCTCTACCCAGGAAGGCGGGAGGGTCGTTTCCGCCGCCGCCACCACCTTTGTCGAACCAGCCGACGCGCGGGTCCGGGTATGGGATGTGCCGGCCGAACACCGCGAATCGGCGGGCATCGGGGTGGAACTGACGGTCCTTCGGTCGCTTCAGTAGGGTGCCGGATGCGAAATCGAACAGGTGCCCGGAGTGTAGTAACAGTCCGGCGGCGTCTCCGCTGATGACCCCGTCGCGGAGTGTCACTGCTTTCTTGGCGTCTTTGACCGCCAACAGACTGACCGGCTGGCCGTAGAATGCCATGCTACCCATGTTAAAGTTACTTTGCACCACCCAGTCGTCGGTCAGCAACATCGAAGAAAAACCGCCGAACTGGACTGCCGAGGCGTCGAACGGACACCGCCCGGCGACCTCCCAGTCCGTTGTCCGCACCCAAGTTACTTCGTGCGAGCCAACCGTAACGAGATGCTTGCCCGATGGCGTGATCCATCCCCAACCGTCGAGCGTCTTCAACAACCGGCCGTCAGACAGGGCGCGCGCTTCGTAGTCGAGGGCCGTACTCCCGTCGGGCTGTTTCCGCGGAACGGTCACGGTGAACACGTCGGCCCCGCAGTGCGAGGTGAAGAAGTGATGGCCCCCATCCTGGAACTCGGCAATCAGCTTGCTGGCCGCCGTATCCCAGAGTTCGGTGCGAAAGTTCTCGACCACCCTCTGCCCGAAGGCGACGACCCGCCTGTTCCGGGTGACGATCAGCCGTGACCCGTCGGGGGAAAGAGCGGAGGAGACCGCACTACCCGTCTGGTGGTAGTCGGTCGCGGCGTCCGCCTCCGGTTTGGGGTACGGGCACTTCCACTTCATCGAGCCGGTTCGCAGGTCGTAGGCCCGGAACTCCCCGGTCGCATCGTAGCGAGTGGTGACGATGAGGCTCTTCGCGTCGTCGGACAAATGAGCGTTAGCCACCGGCTCGGTGGTGATCCGCCGGAGTTCCTTGCCCGTTTGTCGGTCGGACACACGGCACACGAACGGCCGCCCAGATTCCGGGGACGCCCATTTCGCTACCACCCCTGGCGCGGCCGTGCGCTCCCGCCAAGTAGCGTCCTGCTTGTCGAAAAAGTGGTACGGCGAAAGGCGCCCATGCCCGTCGATCAGAATTCGCCGGGTGAGCAGTTGGCGTATGGCCGTCGCGGAGGCGGGCAACTCGGTCAGCGTGTTGGCGAGTCGGATCAGTCGCCCTTCCAACTGCTTTTCTTCCTGCCCGGCGTACTCTTCGATGGCCCGATCGAGCATCTGCCCGGCGAGTTGCGATTCGACGACGACACGCTGCTTTGCCTCCCTCTCAAGTGCCTCGTCGACCTGTTTCCGCTGATCGGCCTCCCCCTGTCGAGCCTGTTCCGCGCGGTTCGCCTGCCATGTTGTGCCCACCACCCCCGCGACCAGTGCGAAGAACACCACGCCCGCCGCCGTCACAGGCCCGCGTTGCTTCCGCACGAATTTGCTCACCCGATACCCGGCACTCGGCGGGTGGGCCTGCACCGCCTCGCCGGACAGGTAGCGGTTCACGTCCGCGGCGAACCCGTTGGCCGTCTCGTACCGCCGCGTGCGGTCCTTCTCCAGCGCCTTCATCACGATCCAGTCGAGTTCGTTCCGCAACAGCCCCGTTAGCTTCTTCGGCTCCGTCCCGCGACTCGCACTCAGGCTGGGCAGGGCGTCGGCGGTACTCAGCTTGTGGCTCGGCCGCGGCGGTTCCTCCTCCCGCACCACGCGGAGCATTTCGAGCATCCCTTTCTTTTGCAGCTCCTGGCCCGAGAACGGCGGCGAGCCGGTGAGCAGTTCGTACAGCAGCACGCCGAGGGCGTACACGTCGCTCCGCGTGTCGATGTCCAGGTTGTTCAGGCTGGCTTGCTCCGGACTCATGTACGCCGGCGTGCCCACCACCGCCCCGAACCCGGTGTCGAGGGTGTGCTCGGTGAGCGCCGCCCCGGTCGCCTTGGCGATGCCGAAGTCGATCACCTTCACCACCGGCCGGTCGTCGTACAGGGCGACGAGCACGTTGCTCGGCTTGATGTCGCGGTGGATCACGCCCTTCTGGTGGGCGTGCTGAATGGCCTGACAGACCGGCACGAACAGCTCCAGCCGCTGCTGCGGGGTGAGCTTGCGGGCGTCGCAGAAGGTGGTGATCGGCACCCCCTTCACCAACTCCATGACGAAGTACGGGCGGCCGTCGTGCAGCCCACCGTCCAGCACCTTGGCGATGTTCGGGTGGTCCATCACGGCCAGCGCCTGCCGCTCGGCTTCAAACCGGGCGAGCACCTGCTTGCTGTCCATGCCGGCCTTGATGAGCTTCACCGCCACCTTCCGTTTGACCGGCTCGGACTGCTGCGCCACCCAGACGCTGCCCATGCCCCCCTCGCCCACTTTCTCCGTCAGGCGGTACCTGCCGGCGATGACGGTGCCGGCTTCCGGGTCGGCCGGCGGCGGGCGGAGGTGAGTGGTGTCGCCGCCGAATGCCGCTGCGAGACCGGCATCGAGGGCGGCATCGGACTGGTCGCGGGTGGCATCGGGCGGGGAGGTGCGGGTGAGGTCGTCGGGGGTCACGGGCGGCACTCCGGCGTGTGGGGACGATAATACCTCCGCCGACCGCCGGTTTTCGCGGACATTTTCCCCGGAATCGTCGCCCGCCCGCGGTCGGGTTTGTTGGAAGAAACGGCCCGATGTGGGGGGGGTGGCGGGCGTTTCTCGTTTCCGGCAATCCGCCCCCACCCGCCCGGCTACTTCTTGGCGGTGCGGCGGATCAGGTCGAGCAGCGCCTCCAGGTGGTTCAGGTCGCCCTTCTCCAGGATGCGGGCGACGCGACCGTTCAGCCGGTCGAAGTCGGTCGGGGTGAGTTCCTTGGCCGTCAGCACCACCACCGGCACGCGGTGGCCGGGGTGCTGCCTGTTCAGTTCGTCCAGGAAGCCGAAGCCGTCGAGCACGGGCATCATCAGGTCGAGCAGGACGAGGCCGGGCTTGTGGTCGGCGAACGCGGCCAGCCCCGCGGCACCGTCGGCCGCCTCGCGGATGACCCACCCGTCGTGGGCCAGGTGGCGGCGGATGATCTCGCGGTTGCTCGGGTCGTCGTCGATGACGAGGATGCCGTCGGAGCGGCCGACCAGGTACCGCCGCAGGATGGTGCCGAGCCGCTGCCAGTCGATCGGCTTGGTCAGGTACTCGGTGGCGCCGAGGGCGAACCCGCGGCCGCGGTCGTCCACGATGGTGAGCATGACCACCGGGATGTCGGCGGTGGCCGGGTCGTCCTTCAGTTGGCCGAGGACGGTCCACCCGTCGGCGCCGGGCATGGCCACGTCCAGGGTGATGAGGCACGGGCGTTCGTCGCGGGCCAGTTTCAGGCCGTCCTCGCCGTTGGCGGCGAGCAGCACGCGGAACCCCTCCTTGCCGAGGAACCGCTGCATCAACTCCCGCACCATCGGGTCGTCGTCCACCACCAGCACGGTGCGGCCGTCGGCCGGCTGGGGGGCAGGCGTCGCGGGGTCGGTGGCGACCGGCACGGGCGGGGGTGCGGACCGCGGCTGGGGCGCGGTCTCGACGACCGCCGGCAGCATGACGACGAACTCGGTGCCCACCCCCTCCTGGCTGGTGACGCGGATCGGCTGGCCGCCCATCAGTTCGTTGAAGCTCTGGGTGATGGCCAGCCCCAGGCCGGTGCCGCCCGCCCCGCGGGTGGTGGAACTGTCCGCCTGGTAGAACCGCTGGAACAGGCGGCTCACCTGATCGGCGGTCATGCCCCGGCCGGTGTCGGCCACGCTGAACCGCACCCACTCGCGGCCGTGCTCGCTCACCCGCCGCACCCGCAGGTCGATCCGCCCGGCGTGGGTGAACTTGAACGCGTTGCTGAGCACGTTGATGAGCATCTGCCGCACCCGGCGGGCGTCGGCCGTCATCGCCCCCAGGTCGGCCGGGGCGTCCACCACGAACAGGTTGTTGTTCTTGGCGGCCAGCGGCCCCACCAGCGTCTTCACCTCGCCCACCAGTTCGGGCAGCGGGAAGGTGTCCACCGCCAGTTCCATCTTGCCGGCCGAGATCTTGGCCATGTCGAGGATGTCGTTGATCAGGTCGAGCAGGTGCTTGGCGGCGGACAGGATCTTGTTCAGGTCGGGCTCGATGGACCCGCCGCCCGCGTCGGCCGCCTCCTCCTTCAGCGCCTCGGTGAACCCGATGATGATGTGCAGCGGCTGCCGCAGCTCGTGGCTCATGGTGGCGACGAACGTGTCCTTCGCCCGCACCGCCGCCTCCGCGTGCCGCAGGGCCACCTCCAGCTTGCTGTTCGCCTCCTCCAGTTCGGCCGTCCGCTGCCTCACCCGCACGTCCAGGTCTTCGTTCAGCTTGCGGATGCGCTCCTCGGCCTCCCGCCGCTGGGTGATGTCCCGCAGGATGGACACCACCACCACGCGGTCCCGGAGGGGGACCGGCTTCAGGTTCATTTCCACCCAGAAGGTGGACCCGTCCGGCCGCCGCCCCTGCACCGCCTCCAGGGTGCGGCTGCCCGGCAGCATGCCGGTGACGGTGTCGCTGTCGCGGGCGGCGGGGATCTCGTTCGGGTTCTGCACCAGGGTGTTCAGCGGCTGCCCGATGAGCGCCTCGCCGGTGGTGCCGAACATCCGCCCGGCCGCCTTGTTCGCCTCCTCGATGACGCCGCCGGCGTTGGTGATGAGCACCCCCTCGCCGGCCGCCCGCAGGATGGTCTCGTACCGGGCGGCGCGGTCCCGCAGCAGGCGGTCGCGGTCTTCCACCTGGCCGACGAGCGTTTGCAGGGTGCGGGCCAGTTGGCCCACCTCGTGCGGGCCGCCCAGCGGCAGCGGCTTCGGGTTGTCGGCGGTTAGACCCCAGGCCGCCCGCGCCAGCCGGTTGACCGAGTGGGTGAGCGTCACCACCAGGAGCATGCCGAGCAGGCTGGCCACCAGCATGGCCGGCACCACCCACGCCAAAAACACCCAGCGGAAGCGGTCGTCGATGTCCTGTTTCAGCTCGTCCGGGGAGGCGGCCACCACCAGCCAGGCGGGGTCGTCGGTGTCGTTCAGGTCCACCCGCAGCGGGGTCAGTTGCCCCTGCATGGTCGGGCACTCGACCGGGTACCCCCACTCGACCCCCTGCCCGGTTCGCTTCTTCCACCAGTCGGCGATGCGGTCGCACACCGCCTCCAGCGCCTTGCGGTTCGGGTGCGCCACCTCGATGTACCCGACCCGCTCGACCGCCTCGCCCAGCCGCAGCCGCGGGTCGGCCGTTCGCTCGCCTTCGAGCATCGCGTTCAGATCGCGGGTGACGTCCACCGCGGTCTCGCCGAACTGTTGCCCCAGCTCGCGGCGGTCGCCGAAGTACCCCTTGCGGTAGACGCACGCCAGCCCCGGCGTCGGCTTGTCGGCCAGTCGCGATCCACCCGTCTGCACGGCCGCCGCCAGCCGCCTCTCCCGCTCCGCCTTCGGCAACCCGTCGAGCGCGAACCAGTCGCGGCCGGCGAACTGCGGGTAGTCCCAGCCGACCACCTCGGGCAGCTTCGGGCGGGCGTCGGCCACGGCCGGGTCGGGGTGGACGAGCACCCGCCCGGCCGGGTCGGTCACCAGGTACAACTGTCGCGGCGACACCCGCTGGCGGTTGGCGATGTACCGGGTGAAGTCGATCACCACCGCGTACACCGGGGTGTCGGCCCCGCGGGCGTACGCATAGGCCATGACCACCCGGCCCGGCTCGGTGTGCTGGCTCGACCAGCCGGCCGGCTCGTCCTTGCGGGTCCGCCGGCGGTGCGCGTCGGCCAGCGCCGCCGACACCGCCGGCGAGCGGTCGGCCGCCCCGTCGGTCACCCGCCCGGACCCGCGGTCGAGCGCGTACACCCCCACCACCGCCCCGCCCATGAACCGCCGCCGCACGCTCTTCAGGGTGCCCGCCGTGACGTCGCCCAGGTTGCCGCGGATGGCGGCCAGCGTGTCGCCCCCGCCGGCGCCCGCGTCGATCCCCCGCCGCACGTCCGCCGCCAGGTACGACAGGTCCTCGCGGAACTCGTTCACCCGCAGGTTGGCCTCGTCGCTCAGGTCGATCGTCTCGTGCTCGACGAGCACCTGGCGACCGGACGCGAGCAACTGGCGGGAGGTGAACAGGAGCGGGCCGAGGACGACGAACGCGCCGAGCAGGGCGAACTGCACCCACAGCCGCCAGCGGTACGGGCGGAACAGGCGTTCGCGGAAGGTGGAGTGCGGGAGCGGTGGAGGGGTCACGGCGTCGGCCTCAATCGGGGTCACCGTCAGGATACGCCCCGACTGCCGCGGACGGTTTCATTCCGTCACCCCCCACCCCTCCGTGGAATCATGCCCTGAACGTAGAAGAACCCATGCCGGCCAAGCACTTACGACGAGTGGACCGCTCGACTGGACTCACTTCTTCTCACCCTTCAGCACTCGCTCCATCGCGGCGATGGCGGTCTTGGTGTCGCGGGCGTGGAACTTGCCCACCACCTTGCCGTCGCGGTCGATGAGCACCGTGCTCGGATAGCCGCGGATGCCGTACAGGTCGGCCAACTTGCCGCGAGCACCGCTCTCCGTCTGCTTGCCCGACACCAGCGCCGACGGGAACGGCAGGTCGCGGTCCTTCCACACGTCCTTCTTGTACCGGGCGAGCTTCTCGTCCAGTTCCTTCGCCGTCGTCACCTCGCCGTCGCCGTCGGTGTGAACGCCGACGATCACCAGCCCCTGGTCCTTGAACGAGTCGTGCAATTCGTACAACACCGGCATACTCCCGATGCACGGCCCGCACCAGTACCCCCAGAACTCCAGCAGCACCACCTTCCCCTTCAAGTCGGCCAGCTTCACCGCCTCGCCCTTCCACCCGACCACGTCGGTCAATTCCGGGGCGGGTTTGCCGATCAGCTTGTGCAGCCCGGTGGCCGGCAGGTCCACCGGCGGGGCGGCGTACTCGCTCTGGTCCTTCGGCACGCTCAGCGGCACCACCTTCTCCCCCATCGCCTCCGACCCGTACACCCACAGCGTGTACTCGCCCGGCGGCAGCAGGAACTCCAGCTTGCCGTCCCTCGCCCCGTAGAACCCGATCCGCTGGCCGTCGGCGGTCATGGCGTAGCTGTTGAAGGCGTCGTCCAGCTTCACCCCGCTCTTGGCGACCTCCGCACAGGTGCCGGCCACCGTTACTTTGCACTCGGGCTGAAGTTTGATCGTCACCTCACCGGGCAGCATCCGCCACGGCGACAGGCTGGCGACGCCCATCAGCTTCTTGGCCTGGTCGCGGGCGATGAGCGTGCCGGTCGCCACGCCCTCTGCCGACGCCTTCAGCTTGACCGTGCCGTCGGCGGCAGACATCTGGGCGTAGTGCGTGGTCCAGCCGGTGTCGGCGTCGCGGACGGTGCCCGGCGGCGGGGTGAGCGTGCGGCGGAGGTACTCCTTCACCTGCTTGTCGTCCGGCAACTTCTCCAGTTCCTTCTCCAACTTCTCGGGAGTCATCCCGGTCAGGTCGATGA
>JANNDF010000532.1:0-6129 GCA_031387445.1 Planctomycetia bacterium | reverse complement strand
CGCCCGCCTCGCCCTCGCGGCCCTCGTCGTGATTGTGTGCGCCACGCCCGCAGTCGCCGAACCACTTGACCCCGCCCTGTACTCCCAGCTCAAGTGGCGGTGCATCGGGCCATTCCGCGGCGGGCGGACGGTCGGGGCGGCCGGGGTGCCGGGCCGGCCGAACGTGTTCTACATCGGGGTGAACAACGGCGGGGTGTGGAAGACGACCGACGCCGGCCGGGTGTGGAAGCCGATCTTCGACGCCCAGCCGACCGGCTCCGTCGGGGTGCTGGCCGTCGCCCCGTCGAACCCGGACGTGATCTACGTCGGCTCCGGGGAAGGCTTGCAGCGGCCTGACCTGTCCACCGGCGACGGGGTGTACCTTTCCCGCGACGGCGGCAAGACCTGGAAGAACACCGGCCTCCGCGACGGCCAGCAGATTTCGTCCGTCATCATCGACCCGAAGGACGAGAACCGGGCGTTCGTCGCCGTCCTCGGCCACCCCTACGGACCGAACAAGGAGCGGGGCGTCTTCCGCACGACCGACGGCGGCAAGACGTGGGAGAAGGTGCTGTACAAGGACGAGGACACCGGCGCGGTGGCACTCGCCTTCGACCCGTCGAGCGCGAAGACCGTCTACGCGGTGCTTTGGCAGTCGCGGCTGGGGCCGTGGGAGAACGGCGTGTGGCAGGGGGCGGGCAGCGGGCTGTTCAAATCGACCGACGGCGGCACCACCTGGAAGCCGCTGACGAAGGGGCTGCCGGCCGCCGCCGACGGGCTGGGGCGGATCGGGCTGGACGTGTCGCGGACGGACCCGAAGCGGCTGTTCGCCGTCGTGGACGCGCCGAAGCTCGGCGGCCTGTACCGCTCGGACGACGCCGGAGAATCGTGGCAGTTGGTGAACGCCGACCCGCGGCTGTGGGGCCGCGGCAGCGACTTCGCCGAGGTGAAGATCGACCCGAAGAGCAAGGACACCCTCTACGTCGCCAACGTCGGCCTGTACAAGTCGACCGACGGCGGGAAGACGGTCACCTGCTTCAAGGGCGCGCCCGGCGGGGACGACTACCACACCGTCTGGGTCAGCCCGGACGACTCGAACGTGCTGCTCGTGGCCGCCGACCAGGGGGCGATCGTGACGGTGAACGGCGGCGAGACGTGGAGTTCGTGGCACAACCAGCCGACCGCACAGTTCTACCACGTCGTCACCGACGACCGCTTCCCGTACTGGGTGTACGGCGGGCAGCAGGAGAGCGGGTCGGCGGGGGTGGCCAGCCGCGGGAATGACGGGCAGATCGGCCCGCGGGACTGGCACACCGTCGGGGCCGAGGAGTACGGGTACGTCGCCCCCGACCCGCTCCACCCGGACGTCATCTTCGGCGGCAAGGTGCAGAAGTACGACCGTCGTACCGGGCAGGTGCAGGAGGTCGGTCCGGAAGCCCCCCGCGGCCAGTCGTACCGCTTCCTCCGCACCGCCCCGCTCGTCTTCTCCACCGTGGACAAGAAGGCGCTCTACCTCGCCGGGAACGTGCTGTTCAAGACGACCGACGGTGCCCACTCGTGGCGAGTCATCAGCCCGGACCTGTCGCGGCCGACACCGGAGGTGCCCGAGAGCATCGGCGTGTACCGCACCCCCGATATGGCGAAGCAACCGCGGCGGGGGGTGATCTACGCCGTCGCCCCGTCGTACACGAAGGCCGATACGATTTGGGCCGGCACCGACGACGGGCTGATCCACATCACCCGCGACGGCGGCAAGACGTGGGCGGACGTCACCCCGCCAGGGCTGACCGCCTGGAGTAAGGTGGCCCAACTCGACGCCGGGCGGTTCGCCGACGACACCGCCTACGCGACTGTCAACCGCATCCGCCTGGACGACCAGAAGCCGCACGTCTACCGCACGCACGACGGCGGGAAGGCGTGGACGGAGATCGTCCGCGGGCTGCCCGACAACGCCCCGGTGAACGCCGTCCGCGAAGACCCGGTGCGGAAGGGGCTGCTGTTCGCCGCCACCGAGCGGGCGGTGTACGTGTCGTTCAACGACGGCGACGACTGGCAGCCGCTGCGGCAGAACATGCCGGCCACGTCGGTCCGCGATCTGGTCATCCACGACCGGGACGTGGTGGTCGGCACGCACGGGCGGGGGTTCTGGATTCTCGACGACATCACCCCGCTGCGGCACCTGTCCGCGAAGACCACCGTGGACGACGTGACTCTGTTCCCGCCGGCCCCGGCCTACCGCGTGCGGCGGAGCGTGGCCACCGACACGCCCCTGCCGCCGGACGAGCCGACCGCCCCCAACCCGCCGGACGGGGCGGTGATCGACGTCCGCCTGAAGGCCGACGCCGCCGGCCCGGTGACGCTCGAAGTCCTCGACTCAACGGGCAAACTGGTCCGCAAGTTTAGTAGCACCGACGCCGCCGAGCCGGTCGATCCGAAGGCGGTCGAAATCGACCCGCGGTGGGTTCGCCCCTCCCGCCCGCTGCCGGCGAAGGCCGGATCGCAACGCTTCGTGTGGGACTTGCACTACCCGCCGCCGGAGGGGGCACCGCAGTCCATTCCCATCTCGGCCGTCTACGGCGACACGCCGAGCGAGCCGACCGGCCCGTTCGTGCGGCCCGGCAAATACACGGTGAAGTTGACCGTCGGCGGGAAAGTCTTCGAGCAACCGCTGGAGGTGAAGATGGACCCGCGGGTGACGACCCCGGCCGCCGGGTTGGAGGAGCAGTTCAAACTGTCGATGACCTGCTACGACGGGATGGCCGGGGCGCGAACGGCGGTGGCGAGCGTCCGGGCCGTCCGGAAGCAGTTGGCCGACGTGCGGCCGAAGGCGGACAAACTGGCGGAGGTGATCGACGAACTGGACACGAAGTTGGCCGCCATCGAAGGGGCGGAGGGACGGGGGCGGAGGCGGGGCGGGCGGGCGACACAGGAACCGAGCCTGGGTTTCACGGTCGGCGAGTTCGCCCGGCTGATGGCGATCCTGCAAGGGGCTGACGCCACGCCGACCACACACACGGCGGCTGGCGTGACCACGACGAAGAAGGATCTGGACGCCCTGCTCGCCAAGTGGGCCGACCTGCGGAAGAAGGAGGTGGCCGACCTGAACGAGAAGTTGAAGGCGGCCGGGTTGCCCGAAGTGCCCGTCACTGACAAATGACCGACCTGACACACCGGTCCGAAGTGGAGTTGGGCCCATGCCGCTGAAGCTGTCCGCGTTCCCGAAGTGTTACCTCGACCGCATCGCCGGCGAGCGGACGATGACCGTGTTCGAGTGGATCGACATGGCCCGCTCGCTCGACGCCGACGGGTTGGAGATGTACGACGGGTTCTTCACCAGTCTGGAGCCGGCGTACCTGGATTCGGTGGGCGAGGCCATCCGCGCCGCCGGGTGCGCAATGCCCATGCTCTGCTGCTCGCCGGATTTCACCACCCCGGACGCCGACGCCCGCAAGCGAGCGGTCGAACGGGAGATCGAATTGGTGCGCGTCGCCCGGCGGCTGGGCGGGCCGGGAACGGTGTGCCGGGTGCTGAGCGGGCAGCGGTATCCGGGCCTCGACCGCCGGCAGGGGTTGGAGTGGGTGGTCGGGTGCATCGAGCAGGTGTTGCCGGTGGCCCGCGAGTGCGATGTCATTCTGGGTTTGGAGAACCATTACAAGGACGGCTTCTGGCAGTATCCGGAGTTCGCCCAGAAGCAGGACGTGTTTCTGGAACTGCTCGCCGCCATCCCGGAGCGGAAGCACTTCGGCGTGCAGTACGACCCGTCGAACGCGCTGGTGGCGGGCGACGACCCGGTGGAGTTACTGCGGGCGGTGGCCGGCCGCGTGGTGAGCGTGCACGCCAGCGACCGTTACCTGGCCGAAGGCACTTCGCTCGACGAACTCCGGCAGGCCGACGGCACCCTCGGGTATTCGCCCGACCTGCGGCACGGCATGACGGGCCAGGGGCTGAACGACTACGACGCCATCTTTTCCATCCTGGCGGCGAGCGGCTACCGCGGGTGGGTGAGCATCGAAGACGGCATGAACGGCATGGACGAAATGGCCGAGTCGTTGGCCTTCCTGCGGCGGATGACCGCCAAACACTTCCCGGAGGGGAAAGCGTGACTCCGGTTCGCGTCGGCCTGATCGGGTGCGGCAAGGTGGGGTCACTCCACGCGGCGGCGGTGCGCTCGCTCCCCGAAGCGGAGTTGGCGGCGGTGTGCGACGTGAGCGGCGAGCGGGCCGCGGCGTTCGAGACCCGGTACGGCGGGCGGGCGTTCACCACGGTGGACGCCATGCTCCGCGAGGGCAGGGTGGAAGCCGTCGTCATCGGCACGCCGCACCCGCTGCACGCTGCGGCGGCGATTCAGGCGGCCGAGGCGGGCGGACACGTGCTGGTGGAGAAGCCGATGGCTGCGACGCTCGCCGACTGCGACGCGATGGTCGCGGCCGCCGACCGGGCGGGCGTGCGGTTGGGCGTCATCAGCCAGCGCCGCTGGTACGAGCCGGTGGCGCGAATGAAACGGGCGATCGACGACGGCAAGATCGGCCGCCCGGCGCTCGGCGTGTTCACCATGTACAGTTGGCGGGAGCCGGCGTACTACACGTCCGACCCTTGGCGGGGGAAGTGGGACACCGAGGGCGGCGGGGTGCTGGTCAACCAGTCGCCGCACCAACTCGACCTGCTGCTCTGGCTCCTCGGGCCGGCGGCCGAGGTGTGCGGGTACTGGGCGAACGTCAACCACCCGACGGTGGAGGTGGACGACACGGCGGTGGCGGTGGTGCGGTTCCGGAATGGCGGGCTGGGGTCAATCGTCACCAGCGTGGCCCAGAAGCCGGGCATCCGCACGACGGTCCACGTCCACGGCACGAGTGGGGCGTCGGTCGGGGTGGAGACCGACCGCGGGGCGACGTTCATCGCCGGGGTGTCGGGTGTGACCGAACCGCCGCTCAACGACCTGTGGACGGTGGCCGGCGAAGAACACCTGTTGCCCCAGTTCCAGGCCGAAGACCGCGAGCGGTTCGCCCGGATCGACGCCACCACCCACTACCACGCCCTGCAAATCCGCGACTTCCTGGGTGCCATCCGCGAGAACCGCCCGCCGCTCGTGACCGGCGGCGACGGCCGGGCGGTGGTGGAACTGTTCACCGCCATCTACCAGTCGAACCGCGACGGCCGGCCGGTCCCCCTCGGGCGGTGAGCCGGCCCCAATCACGGTCACCAGTCTTGCGGCACTCACGCCGCCTGAGCCCAGAGCATTAGAGTCGCTGCACGATAGCGGGTTTGGCGCTACGCTCTGGAGATGAACCGCACCACCCGCCTTCGTCGGTCGCCGGGCACGTTTCGGCAACTCACCGGCATCACCCCCGCCGTGTTCGACGGGCTGTTGGCCGAACTGGAACCCCGGCACCGAGCGGCGGAGGCCAAACGCAAGACCCGCCGCCCCCGCCAGCGGAAGCCCGGGGCCGGGGCCAAGCACACCCTCGACCTGAGCGACCGCCTGCTCCTGCTCCTGGTGTACTACCGGACGTACACCACCCACGCCGTCCTCGGCTTCCTGTTCGGCCTGGACGACAGCAACGTGGGTCGGAACATGAACCCGCTCCAGCCCCTCCTGGCCGGCCTCTTCCGCCTCCCGGAACGGCGGGTCGACCTGGAACCGGACGAGATCCGCGAGCTGTTCTTCGACGCCACCGAGCGGCCCATCCCCCGCCCGACTCGGGGGCAGCAGGAGTTCTACTCGGGGGAGAAGAAGCGGCACACGGTGAAGCACCAGGTGGTGGTGGTGCGGAAGAAGAAGACGCCCGGTCGGGCGGGCCAGAAGCGGCGGGTGCGGATCGCCGCCGCGTCCGGGGCGTTCCCCGGCACGACGCATGACAAGAAGGTGTACGACCGCACGCGGGTGGTGGGCCCGCCGGGGGTGAAACGGACCGGGGACACGGCGTACCAGGGGACTGGGCTGGAAACCCCGCGGAAGAAGCCGCGCGGGGGCGAGTTGACGGCCCGCCAGAAGGCGGGGAACCGTCGGGTGTCGCAGCGGCGTGATCGTTCGGTATCGGGTAGACGAGCGAGCGGTAAGCGGCACGAACGAAGACGGCGAGCGCGATGTAGACAATGGCAACGTCACGAAGCACGCGGAGGGCGATGCGCGCGGGTCGCGATTTGAGCGTC
>JANNDF010000450.1:0-14907 GCA_031387445.1 Planctomycetia bacterium | reverse complement strand
GCGAGGAGCAGGCGGCGCATGGGTACATTCCGGGTGAACCCCGGCAGTGATGGCGGGGGTGGTGATTGACACACCCCCGGCATCACTGCCGGGGTTCGCCGAATCACTTCATGTACCGGTTCACGATGTTCTCCAGCATCTCTTGCCGGCCCGACATGTTCTTGTCCGCCTCACCCTTCTTCAGCATGTACGCTTCGAGCGTCTCGAACGACGCCTTGCCGCTCTCGATCTCCGCCCCGATGCCGGTGTCCCAACTGGCGTACCGCTCCTTCACGAACTTCGTCAGCAGCCCGTCCTTCTTGATGGCCGACGCGATCTTCAGCCCCTGGGCGAAGGCGTCCATCCCGCCGATGTGGGCGTGGAACAGGTCCACCGGCTCGAAGCTCTCCCGCCGCACCTTGGCGTCGAAGTTCAGCCCGCCGCGGCCCAGCCCGCCGGCGTTCAGGATGACCAGCATCATATGGGTGGTGGTGTAGAGGTTGGTCGGGAACTGGTCGGTGTCCCAGCCGATCAGTTCGTCGCCACGGTTGGCGTCGATGCTGCCCAGCATGCCGTAGCTGGCGGCGTAGGTCATCTCGTGGAACATGGTGTGGCCGGCGAGCGTGGCGTGGTTCGTCTCCAGGTTGAACTTGAACTCCTTTTCCAGCCCGTAGGTGCGGAGGAAGGCCATGCACGCGGCGGCGTCGCTGTCGTACTGGTGGGTGGTCGGCTCCTTCGGCTTCGGCTCGATCAGGAACTGCGCGTCCAGGCCGATCTTGTTGCGGTGCTCGACGGCCATGTGCAGGAACTTGGCCAGGTGGTCGAACTCGCGCTTCAGGTCCGTGTTGTACAGGTTGTGGTAGCCCTCCCGCCCGCCCCAGAAGACGTAGTTCGTGCCGCCCAGCTCCTTCGTGCACTCGAGCGCCTTCTTCACCTGCGCGGCGGCGTAGGCGAACACGTCGGCGTTGCAACTGGTGGCCGCCCCGTGGACGTACCGCGGGTGGCTGAAGGCGTTTGCCGTACCCCACAACAGCTTGATTCCCGTCTCCTGCTGCTTCACCTTCAGTTTGGCCACCACCTTGTCGAGCAGTTGGTTCGTCTCGCGGAGGTCGTCCCCGTACCCGCTGATATCGCGGTCGTGCCAGCAGTAGTACGGCACGCCGAGTTTCGACATGAACTCGAAGCCCACGTCGATGCGGGTCATGTCCATGGCGTGCGTGTCGCCGCCGGTCTCCCACGGGCGGACGGCGCAGCCGGGGCCGAAGGGGTCGCCGCCGGTGCCGCGGAAGGTGTGCCACCAGCAGACGGCGAACCGCAGGTGGTCTTTCATCGTCTTGCCGTCCACCACCTCGGTCGGGTTGTAGTGGCGGAAGGCGAGCGGGTTGGTGCTGTCCGGCCCGTCGTATTGGATGACCGGAACGTCGGGGAAGTACGGCATGAGCGTGATCCGAACGGGGAGGGATGGGAACAGCGTAGTGGGCGGCGGGCGAGGTGGGTAGAACCGTGGATACCGGAGTTGGCGACCGAACGCATGCCGATACCGCCACCGACACCGTCGAGGTGAAGGTGGGGCGATTCGGCACTCGTTCGGGGTTAACGTGCGTGCCGTGCGGTGTTGCAGGTCACTCCAAAATGTCGAGGATGGGCGTGCCGGTGCTGAGCGGTTTCATCAGCCCTTGCGAAGTGGCCTTCGCCTCGTAGGGCACGCCGAGGGCGTGGAAGATGGTGGCGCTGAAGTCCTGCGGGCGGACGGGTTTGTCCTTCACATACGACGCCGTCTTGTCCGACTGTCCGTACACGATGCCGCCTTTCACCCCGCCGCCAGCCAGCATCGACGTGTAGCAGTGCGGCCAGTGCTGACGGCCGGGGTTCTCGCCAGGAATGATCTTCGGCGTGCGGCCGAACTCGCCGGTCACGACCACGAGCGTATTCTCCAACATCCCGCGATCCGTCAGGTCGGACAGCAGCGACGACAGCGCCACATCCAGCCGCGGGAGGCAGAAGCCCATGCCGTATGAGCCGTCGCCGAAGGCGTTCCCCATTCCCATGTTGCTGCCGTGCATGTCCCAACTGCTACTCGGCGGGCCGCCGAGTTTGTCCGTCGCCGACTTGCCGACCCACCCGTTCACCGTGACGAACCCGACGCCGGCCTCGACCAACCGGCGGGCGAGCAGAAGGTTCTGCCCGAGCGGGTTGCGGCCGTAGCGGTCGCGGGCCTTCGGGTCTTCGCGGTCCACCTCGAACGCCTTGCGGGTGTCTGGCGACTCGGACAGCTCAAACCCCCGCTTCTGGATGCTCACCCAGTCGTGGTGCGCCTTGCTACTCTGGCCGAGGTGTTCGAGCAACTCCCGCCGGTCGGCGCTCCGGTCCGGGCTGACGGTCGAGAGCAGCGAGTCCGGCGCCTTAAAGCCGGGGGTGTCGGGGTTGCTCTTGGCGTCGCCGACGAACATCGGCGCGTACGGGGCGCCGAGGTGTCCGCCGGTGGCCAGGTTCGGGGCGCAGAACACCGGGTCGCCTACGCACTTGATGAGCCACACGTACGACGCCATGCTCTTCTCGCTCGGTCTCGCCTTCGCCAGCAGCGACCCCAGGTACGGCGAATCCGCCGGCGCGTCCGACTGCCCGCTCAGCAGGTTGTGCATGGCGTCGAAGTGGTTGCTGATGTTGCCGGGGTGCGTCATCGAGCGGATGAGGCACAGCTTGTCGGCCTGCTTGGCGAGCTGCGTGTGCATCTCGTTGATCCGCATCCCAGGCACGCTCGACGCACCCGGCTTGTACGGCCCGCGGAAGTCCTCCGGCGCGTCCGGTTTCATGTCCCACATGTCGATGTGGCTCGGCCCGCCGCACAGCAGGATGAAGATGCACGACTTGCCCTTCGCCTTGGGTGAGCCGGACGACGGCACCTTGGCGGCCACGGTGCCCGGCAGACCCATCGTGACGGCGGCCGCCCCGCCGAGTTGCAGGAGGCGACGGCGGGTCATCATGGCGGACATGGAAGTGGCCCCGGGGAGTTGGGAGCAGGAGGAAGGCTGGTCAGACAGTACCACCGTTCGCCCCGCGGTGCAAACGAAGAATCGGCCGTGTGGGTCACACCCCCGCCGCGAGTGCCGCCGCCTTCGCCACCTCGGCCGCGATGGGCGTCCGCTTGTAGCGGTAAACGCCTTCGCCCAGTGCGAACTCGTCCTCTTCGTCGGCCCGGTTCGCCTCCCCCACGGCCAGCACGAACTGCCCAGGCAGGCCACGCTTCAGCCGCTTGTAGTGGTCGGCCAGGTTCACCCGTCGCCAGAAGCCGATCATCTCGACGAACACCTCCTTGCCGGTCGGCGTGTGCGCCAATTTGAAGTCGGGCACCCAGGTCATGCCGTCCACCGGCATCGGGGCGGGGTCGGACGAGATCAGCCAGTCGCTCACCCCGCTCTTGAAGTTCTCCTCGAACATCGTCACCTCCCGCGGGGTGTGGACGCCGAAGTCGGGCAGGTGCGAGCGGATGCCGTCGGTGCCGCTCAGGGTGAACTGCTTCTCCTTGCGGTCGGCCCCCCACCGCACGGTCGCCTTCAGGTCGAACGCCCGGCAGTGGAGCAGCGCCGGCAGGAACAGCGCCAGTTGAAGGCCGTACTTCTGGGTCGAGGAGAAGAGACTCAGCGGGCCGTCGAGCCGGAGCGAGTAGCCGTTGCCGCCCTCATTGCGGATGGAGCAGATGAGCCGGTGAAACTTGACGGCACGGAACAGTTGGCGGAAGCGGGCCGGCGTCTCGCCCCACACCTTCACCTCCATCTCAGTACATCGCAGCAGCACCGCCTGGGCGAGCGCCACGTTGTACCGCCGCAGCAGCCACTCGGCGGTGGTGTCGTCGAACTTGATGACCTTCTGCTCGTCCTTCAGGTCGGCGAACAGGCCCACGTCCACCTGTTCGGCGGTGACGCCGAGTTCGGTCGCCACCTGTTCCAGCACGGCGGCGCGGTCGAACGGCTTGCCCGCCTTGATCGCCTCCGCCCGGTATTCCGCCGCCGCTTTGAACACGTGCTCCCGCACCTGATCCGGGGCGATGGTGGACGCCACCTCGAAGTCGCAGCGGTCTTCCAGCAGTTTGGCGATGCCCTGGTGAACGAGTTGCGTCGGCCCGTCGCCTACCAGATCGGCCAGCGCTTCGGTCAGTTCGCCCCGCGTGCGGCCGGGCGCGTCACGGAACACCAAGAGCAACTGTTCGGCCACGCCCAGCCAGTGGTCGGAATGGCCGTCCAGGTACATCGGCACCAGTTTGCTGCGGACGTACCGCACACGAACCTGCTTCCCCGTCAACATGTGTCGTTCCTGGTGAACCCCGGCAGTGATGCCGGGGGTTGCCCTCTCGCCACCCCCGGCATCACTGCCGGGGTTCACCAGAGTAACCGTTGCCCTGGCGAGTCTAAACCGTCACAATACCAGCACTCTCTCCCACGGTGATAGGCCATGCGGTCGAGTGCCTTCGTCCTGCTCCTGTTCCCGGTCGTCGCCACGGCGGCTGATATCGACTTCAACCGCGACGTGCGGCCGATCCTCTCGGACCGCTGCTTCAAGTGCCACGGCCCGGCCACGCAGAAGGCGAAGGTGCGGCTCGACTCGCTCGACCACGCCAAGAAGAAGGACGCCATCATACCCGGCAAGCCGGCTGACAGCCTGGTCATCGACCGCATCACCACGAAGGACGCCAAAGATCGCATGCCACCCGCGGACAGCGGCCCACCGCTCACCGACGCACAGGTGAAGACGCTGAAGGCGTGGATCGAAGCCGGCGCCAAGTACGAGCCGCACTGGGCATTTACCCCGCCCAAACGGGGTGAAGTTCCGAAGGCGAGCGGGCACCCCATCGACGCCTTCGTTTTCGCCCGGTTGGAGAAGGCCGGCATCAAGCCTTCGCCGGCCGCTGACAAGCCCACTCTGCTCCGCCGCGTGTACCTCGACTTGATCGGCCTGTTGCCGACGCCGGTCGAGGTGGAGGCGTTCGTCAGAGACGACACGCCCGACGCCTACGCCAAAGTGGTGGACAAACTGCTGGCGAGCGAGCACTACGGTGAGCGGCAGGCCCGCCACTGGCTCGATATGGCCCGCTACGCCGACAGCAACGGGTTCACCGTCGACGGTGCCCGCAGCATCTGGCCGTACCGCGATTGGGTGATTCGTTCGCTGAACGCCGACATGCCGTTCGACCAGTTCACCCGCGAGCAACTGGCCGGCGACCTGTTGCCGAAGCCGACGAACGAGCAACTGGTGGCCACCGGCTTCCACCGCAATACGGCGTTCAACGAGGAGGGCGGGTCCGACCCGGAGCAGTTCCGTGTTGAACGCACCATCGACCGCACCAACACCACCGCGGCGGTGTGGCTCGGGCTGACGATGAACTGCTGCCAGTGCCACGACCACAAGTACGACCCGCTGCCGCAGGCCGACTACTACCGCCTGTACGCCTTCTTCAACAACTGCGACGAGCCGAGCCTGACCGTCGGCGGCACGCCCGAACTGGAAAAGCAGGTGAACGAACTGACCGCGAAGGCGAACGAGTTGAAGGCCGCCGGCAAGTTGGACGAGGGCAAGAAGGTCGAGGCGGAGATCAAGAAGGTGCAGGGAAAGATCCCCACGACGCTCATCGTCCGCGAGAAGAAGGTGCCCCGCGAGACGCACGTGCAAATCCGCGGCGACTTCCTGCGGAAAGGCGACCCGGTGCAGCCGAGTTATCCGGCGGCGCTCGGCAAGGCCCCGGAGGGTAAGTTGACCCGCCTGGACTTGGCCAATTGGCTGACGAGTGCCGACAACCCGCTGACCGCCCGCGTGGTGGTGAACCGCGCGTGGCAACAGTTCTTCGGCAAGGGGTTGGTGGAAACGGAGAACGACTTCGGGTTGCAGGGTAACTCGCCGACGCACCCGGAGTTGTTGGATTGGTTGGCGGTGGAACTCATGTCCCCCACGACCCGCGACCGCGAGGGAGCGGAAGGAAAGCCGTGGTCGATGAAGCGCCTTTCCCGCCAGATCGTCACCTCCGCGACCTACAAGCAATCCTCCGTCGGGCGGGCCGACCTGAAGGACGCCGACCCGCAGAACAAACTGCTCGCCCGGCAGACCCGCGTGCGGATGGAAGCCGAGATCATCCGCGACGCCGCCCTGACCGCGAGCGGGGTGCTGAGCACGAAGGTCGGCGGTCCGGGGGTCTACCCGCCGCTGCCGCGGGAGGTGTTCGCCTTCACTCAGAGCAACCACGCGTGGCCGGAGAGCCAGGGCGAAGACCGCTACCGCCGCGGCATGTACACGTTCATCTGGCGGCAGAGCCAGCACCACCTGACCACCACGTTCGACGGGGCCGACGCCCAGGTCGCCTGTACCCGTCGCAACCGCAGCAACACCCCGCTGCAAGCGCTGCACCTGGCGAACGACCCGGCGTTCGTCGAGTTCTTCACCGCCCTCGGCAAGCGGGTCGTGAAAGACGGCCCGGCCGACGACGCGGGGAAGGTGGGGTATGCCTACCGCCTCTGCTTCGCCCGCACGCCGACCGAGAATGAGGCAGCGGCGGTGCTGGGGTACCTGAAAAAGCAGGAGGGCGACGAGGCGAAGCGGTGGGCGGCGGTGGGTCGCGTGCTGATGAACCTGGACGAGTTCGTCACACGAGAGTGACGGGACCCGAAGTGAGGGTGTGCCTTTCGTTTGGGGCGACCACACCCCGCCGGGGTGGGGGCGACGCCCAAGCGGAGCGAGGGCGGCGGGGGTGGGGTGCCGAAATCCAGAGGTGCATCCCGAAGCGAGCTTCGCCTTGCCCCGTGCCGGTTCGGCTAGTAACATTCCCCCGTGCAGTTGCCGACTTAGCTCATCCGGTAGAGTGGCTCTTTCGTAATGTGCGGTGTTCGGGATCGTCCGGGTGAGTTGGAACTGCTAAAAAGTAGACTACCGCCGCCTTAGCTCAGCGGTAGAGCACGGCTTTCGTAAAGCCGGGGTCGAGAGTTCAAATCTCTCAGGCGGCTCTTTCTTAAACGCCGCAAGGATAGCACCTTGCGGCGTTTGTGTATTTCATAGTTGCAGATGCCTTCGAGAAGTTCCGTCGATTTCAGATCGGCTGATCGAGGCATTTTGTGGGCTTCCAGTTTGGTCGAGAAACGGTCTGGCTGCGGTGGGTGTTTTGGCGGATGATGGCGTGTTTGCCCCTCTTGTTTGCCCCCAAGTGTCCTGTCGTGCTGTCGCCGGCACGTTGGAGGTAAGTACTGTGAAAACCAAAGGCGAACTCGAAACTGAGGTCAGCATCGCCGTCATCCGGTTCAAGCGGGACTACATGGGCCGAGGGCCGCAGGAAGTGCGGACTTTCTTGGTGGAGGATATGGCCCTTGTTCGACTCAAGGGCGTTCTCACGCCTGCGGAGCAGCGGCTCGCGCAGGTCGAAGACCCGCACCGGGGGCGTGACCTCATCAAGCAACTCCGGGTCGAACTCATTGAACACGGTCGTGAAATCCTTGAAGAAGCGATCCAGGGCATCCTCGGGGTCCGTGTCCTGAGTCTGCACACGGACATCAGCACCCGCACCGGCGAGAGCGTTATCGTGTTCACCCTTTCGGATGATCCGGTGGGGAAAACTCGTGTCGGCGCTTGACGTGATGAGGAACGGCGGGTAAAAATTCTCGACTCAACTTGGCAGCGGAGGGCGGGACGACCGCCGGCCACACTGCACGGTCGAGACAACTATCGCTGAAAGCCGACCCGGTGTGACCCGCCGGGCAGGACATAGGCCGGAGAACCCCACGCATGTGGCTTGTTCTCCGGCCTTTTTTCGTTTCCCTTCACCGAGATCGCTGATGCTGACCAGTCCCCGCCGTTCGGCCTCAAAGTCGGTACCAGACCCAACACCGCCACGGATCGTGCCCGTTCCCTTCCCTGGCCCGCACCGCCAGCGGTTCAACGTCGAAGTGGCCTTCTACCACAGCCCTTCTGAAGTGGACGACTGCCTCGCCACCCCGGTGAGCGGCCAGCGGGTCGTGATGTACGGCGGGTTGGAGGCACTGCCTCCGTCGCTGGTTGCCATGCCAGACCGGGTGGTGCGGTTGGCCGGGGTGGACCCGCTTAAAGCGGCGGTGCTGGCCCACGCCGGGTTGCGGGACGGGGACACGCTCACTGTCCTGCTGCCGGACGACTGGACCGGCCCCCCGGCCGAGACGCTACTTGAATACGCACGCCGCTGGTTCAGTTCCCCGCACAGTAGTGAAGACGACGTTCACTTCGGCTGATTCACCCATAATCCCAACAAGGACCACGACCATGCCCGTGAAGACGACCGACGGCAAGACGATTGTGACCCTGATTCCCGGCGACGGCATCGGCCCCGAGTGCGTGGAGAGCGCCCGACGGATCATCGACGCCGCCGGGGTCGGGATCGAGTGGGATGTGCAGCACGCCGGTGAGAGCGTGTTCAAGCAGGGCGTGCCCAGCGGCGTCCCGCAAGAGACCATCGAGAGCATCGGCCGGACCCGGCTGGTGCTGAAAGGCCCACTCGGCACGCCGGTGGGGTACGGCGAGAAGAGCGCGAACGTGACGCTGCGGAAGTTGTTCGAGACGTTCGCCAACATCCGCCCGGTGCGGGAGTTGCCCGGCGTGAAGACGCCGTACAGCGGTCGCGGCATCGACCTGGTGGTGGTCCGCGAGAACGTCGAAGACCTGTACGCCGGCATTGAGCACATGCAGACGCCGGGCGTGGCCCAGTGCCTCAAACTGATCAGCCGCAAGGGGTGCGAGAAGATCGTCCGTCTGGCGTTCGAGTTCGCCCGCAGCGAGGGCCGCAAGAGCGTGGCGTGCGCCACCAAGTCGAACATCATGAAGATGACGGAAGGGCTGCTCAAGCGGACCTTCGAGGAGATCGCCAAGGAGTACCCGGACATCGAGAGCTGGCACGTTATCATCGACAACTGCTGCCACCAACTGGTGAAGAAGCCGGAGCAGTTCGACGTGATCGTGACGACCAACATGAACGGCGACATCATGTCCGACCTGACGAGCGCGCTCGTCGGCGGGCTGGGGTTCGCCCCGAGCGCCAACCTGGGCACCGAAGTGGCCATCTTCGAGGCCGTCCACGGGAGTGCCCCGAAGTACGCCGGCAAGAACGTCATCAACCGCACCGCCGTCATCGGCAGTGCGATCATGATGCTGCGGCACATGGGCGAGTTCGACGCGGCGGCGGCGATCGAGCACGCGCTCATCGTGACGATGGAGAGCGGGCAGCACCCGACCGGTGACATCGTCGGGTACGACAACCCGAAGGCGACCACCACCTCGGCGTTCACCGACGCCATCATCGCCAACCTGGGGCAGAATACGGCCAACTTCGCCGTGCGGAGCCACAAGCCGATCAAGATGCCGAACTTGCCGGCCGACCCGGTGTGCGTGCGGCCGAAACAGCGGCGGGTGCTCGGGGCCGACGTGTTCGTGGAAACGCACCTGCTGCCCGCCGACCTGGGGCCCAAGTTGGAGGCGCTGGCCGAGGGGAACGCCCTCAAGCTGAAGATGGTCAGCAACCGCGGCACGCAGGTGTACCCGGCGAAGGGGGCGATCACTGATTGCGTGGACCAGTACCGCTGCCGGTTCGTGCTGCGTGACGCGGCCGGCGAACTGGGCGAAGTGCCGCTCATGGACCTGCTCACCAAGGTGGCCGGCAGCTTCCACTGGATGCACGTCGAGAAGCTGCAAGAGTTCGACGGCCAGCCGGGTTTCACGAAGGCGCAAGGCGAGGACTGAACACCGCTCAGAGGTCATGATGGCAGATACACAGACGGAACACGGTTCGCCAGCAGCCCACGATGTCGGGCATGGGCATTCCCCACCCCGACCGTTCGCCCGGCTCCGGCAACTTCTCCAGCCGGAGCGCCGGGACATCGTGGGGGTCGTGGTGTTCGCCGTCGCCGTCTCCGTGCTGTCGCTGGCGACTCCCATCGCCGTCGAATCACTGGTGAACACGGTCGCCTTCGGGGTGCTGATGTGGCCCGTGGTCGTCATCGCCGGCGTCCTGATGACCTGCCTCGGGCTGGCGGCGGCGATCCGGGCCATGCAGGTGTACGTCGTGGAGTGCGTACAACGGCGGCTCTTCGTTCGGGTGGTCGCTGACTACGCCCACCGCCTCCCCCGGCTCAAGCTGGACGCCTTCGACCAACGGTACGGTCCCGAACTGGCGAACCGTTTCTTCGACATTCTCAACCTCCAAAAGTCCCTCGCCTTCCTGCTCCTCGACGGGGTGGCGCTGGTCGTGACGGCGTTGATCGGCATGGCGGTACTGGCCTTCTACCACCCGTTCCTGCTCGGCTTCGACATCCTGCTACTTCTGATGATCACCTTCATCCTGTTCGTCCTCGGATGGGGCGGCGTCCGCACCAGCTTGCACGAATCACACGCCAAGTACGACGTGGCGGCGTGGCTGGAAGAACTGCTCCGCTGTCTGCGGACCTTCAAGTTCGCCGGGGGGCAGCAGCTTGCTCTTGAGAAGGCGGACCAGTTAGCCGGGGGGTACGTCACCGCCCGCCGGCAGCATTTTCGGGTTGTGTGGCGTCAAACGGTATTCTCCCTCGGGTTGCAGGTCATCGCCAGCACTGCGCTGCTGGGGTTAGGAGGCTATTTGGTCATCAACCGCCAACTGACCCTCGGCCAACTCGTGGCGGCGGAACTGATCGTCGCCCTGGTCGTCGCTTCGGTCGCCAAGTTGGGGAAGTACGCCGAGACGTACTATGACCTGATGGCGGGCGCGGAAAAGCTCGGACTCGTCACCGACTTGCCGTTGGAACGCGAGGGCGGGGAATCGCTCAGTAGCGGGGAATCGCTCACCAATGGCGGGCGCGGGATCGACGTGCGGGTCCATGGTGTCGAACGCGCTTCGCACCGCACGCTGCCGACCCCGACCGACTGGCACGTCGCTCCCGGCGAGCGGGTGGCCGTGGTCGGCCCGCCGGGGTCGGGGAAGACGACGCTGTTCGAGATGCTGTGCGGCCTGCGCGAGCCGGGCCACGGCGTCGTGGAAATGGACGGGATCGACACGCGGGGGGTGTCTTTGGAGCAAATGCGGGAGCAGGTGGTGTTGGTCGAAGGGACGGGCATCTTCACCGGAACCGTCATAGAGAACGTGCGAGTCGGCCGACCGCACCTGTCGCCCGGAGACGTGCGTGAGGCGTTGCGGGTGGTCGGCTTGGTCGGGGCCGTTCACGACCTGCCCCACGGCCTCGACACTCCTCTCACGCCCGGTGGTGGGCCACTGTCGGCGAGCCAAACATTGCGGCTGACGATGGCCCGCGCGCTGGTCGGACGCCCCCGCTTACTACTCCTCGACGGCGTTTTGGACGCCCTTGACCTGCGGGAATGCCCCGACCTCTTGCCGCGATTGTTCGACCGCTCGGCACCCTGGACGTTGCTCGTCGCCTCCACCAATCCCGCAGTGATCGGGATGTGCGACCGGGTGATCGGCTCGTCACCTGTTGTGCTTCTGGATCATGCCTCACCCGATGAACACGGAGAGCGCCAATGACCACCGCGCTACGAATCCGCCCCGCATTCAGCCCTGCCACGCCCTTCTCCACACTCCAACGGGTCCGCACCCCGCGGCTGTCACGGTGGGTTGCCCGCTTGCTTCTGTTGGGCTTCCTCCTGTCGCCCGTTGCCCTCGTGTTCGTCCCGTGGCAGCAGACCCTTCGGGGCCGTGGGCAAGTCGTGGCCTTCGCACCCACCGAGCGGAAACAGGTCGTCACGGCACTGGTCGGTGGTCAGGTCCGCAAGTGGCACGTCGTCGAAGGGTCGAAGGTGAAGATTGGGGACGCGATTGCCGATATTGACGATAACGACCCCGAGTTGTCCGGGCGGATGGATGCGCAGCGGAAGTTCCTGTTCAGTCGCAAGAAAGCCGCAGAGGAAGAGGTCGCTGAGCAGAACCGGGCGGTGGAAGCACAAGTGAAGGCAGCGGCCGCGGCGGTCGGCGCGGCGGGAGCGAATCGGGACGCGGCGTCGTTGTTGGTCGATGTCGCCAAACAGAATCGCAAAAACAACGAGTTCGCCCTCACCTTCGAACAGCGACGGTTCGAGATGTTCGACAAGCTTTTCAAGGACAAGCAATTCGGCGGGCTGGAGTCGGAGTTGAACCGGGACGAGGCGAAGGCGCGATCCGACCGGTCGGCGACCGACGTGAAGCGGGCCGAGGCCGAGGTCAAGCGGGCCGACGCCGCTCTGCTCACCAGCGAATCCCTCGTTCTTCAAGCCGAGGCCAACGGGCTTTCGACGGTGGCGACGACACGCCGCGACCTGCGGCGAGCCGAACAGAACGTGTTCGCCGTCGAGCGGGAGTTGCAGGAGATCGACAACCGCATCGAGCGGTTCAAGGCCCGGTTCGTGAAAGCGCCGTGCGACGGGGTGGTGTTCCGCATCTCAGCGGACGGGCAGACCGGGCAGTTCGTCAAGGAGGGCGACGAACTGGCGGTCATCGTGCCGGACACGACCGACCGGGTGGTGGAACTGTTGATCGACGGCGTGGACGCCCCGCTCATCGCCGCCCACATGGAGCAGACCGGGCGGGGGCCACACGTCCGGCTCCAATTCGAGGGCTGGCCGGGGGTGCAGTTCGCCGGCTGGCCGTCGGTGGCGACGGGGACGTTCGGTGGGCGAGTGCGACAGATCGACCCGACCGACGACGGGAACGGGCGGTTCCGCATCCTCGTGGAGCCGGAGGAGATGTTCGAGGGTGATCGGTGGCCCGAAGGGTTGTACTTGCGGCAAGGGAACCAGGCAGTCGGTTGGGTGTTCCTGAACCGTGTCACGCTGGGGTACGAAATATGGCGGCAATTCAACGGATTCCCGCCGGTCGTCGCCCCGAAAGCACCGGACAAAGACAAGGACAAGAAGGACGGCGGCAAGCCGCCCAAGATCAAACCCGGCTGACTCAGTGGGTCGTCGTCCTTGTGATACTCGTGTCGAGCGGGTCCGGGTGCATCGGGCCACAAACGGGACGGTGGTCCGATGATGGACGGGCGATCCCCGCTGTCCGCCTTCCGCCGCCAGGCAGGACGGGTGCTCGTCCTGATCCCCGCCCGATGATCGCCTCGAAGCCCGCGGTCGTGCCAGTCGCACATTCGGAGCCGGCCGACGAGTTCGCTGCGGCACAGCCGATGCCCCAACCCCCTCCGCCTGACCCGGAGGTAAAACCGGGATCGGTTCCACCAGCTCCGCCGAAGGGCTTGCCGGCCGTGACCGGCTCTCCCGCGAGTGTCGGCGGGCCGCTGTCGCTGGACGAAGTGTTGTTCTCGGTCGAGCGAAACTACCCGCTCCTGCGCGCCGTCGAGCAGGAGCGCGCCATCGCTGGCGGGCGGCTCGTGTCCACGATGGGGGCGTTCGACCTCAATCTCAACGCCGGGGCCGACGGTCAGGGGACGACCTACGACAATTTCCGCAGTAGCCTCGGGGTGAGTCAGGGCTTGCCGTTCGGTGGCTTGGGGGCGTTCGCAGGGTATCGAAACGGGTACGGCGATTTCCCAACCTATAACCTCGGCCAGAAGACGGCAGACGGCGGTGAATTCCGAGCCGGCCTGACAATCCCCCTTTTGAGGGACCGGGCCATTGACCGGCCCCGTGCCGCCGTCCAGCAAGCCCGGCTCGATGTCGCCATCGCCGAGCCGGTGATCGAGCGGCAGCGGCTCGACTTCCAGCGGGCCGCATCCCGGACGTACTGGAATTGGGTCGCCGCCGGTCAGCGGCTCAAGGTGGTCGAAAGTTTGGTCAAGTTGGCCGTCGAGCGCGACGACCAGTTGAAGGCGCGCGTCGAGGCAGGGCCGGCGGCGAACATCGAGCGGATCGACAACCAGCAGAACATCGCCCTGCGGAACGGCGTCCTCGTACAAGCCCAGCGGGGTTTCCAGCAGGCGACCATCGACCTGTCGTTATTCCTTCGGGGTTCGACCGGATTGCCCACCCTCGCCGGCTCCGACCGGCTCCCGGCATTCCCCGAAGTCCAACCCGTCGACCTCAAAGGGTTCGACGCCGCGCTGCAAACGGCGTTCGAGACGCGACCCGAACCCCGACGGCTTCGGCTCCAACGGGACAAAGCCGCGGTCGATCTCCGGCTCGCCACGAACCAGGCGCTCCCGAGCGTCAATGCGGTCGTCGCCGCCTCGCAGGACGTCGGCTATGGGAAGAGTTCGTTGTCCGGGTCGAACGGCCTGGACCGCACCACCCTGAGCGCAGGAGTCGCCTTCCAACTGCCCGTGCAACAGCGGGACGCTCGAGGCCGGGTGATGCAGGCCCAGGCCCAACTCGCTCAGATCGACCAGCAACTTCGTCAAGCCGAGGATGTGGTGCGCGCCGACGTGCAGGACACGTTCTCGGCGATGGAGAGGGCGTTTGAGTTCGACCAGCAGGCAAAGAAGCGGGTGGAACTGGCCCGGCTGGTTGCCCGTGCCGAGCGGGAGCAACTGCGGTTGGGTCGAAGTGACGTGCTCCGGGTCACGCTCCGGGAGCAAGCCACGTTCGACGCCGAGATCGTGGAGATCGGGGCACAACAGGACTACTTCCGGGCGTTGGCCGACTTCAAGGCGGCGTTGGGGGTTGGTGGCAAGTCGCAAGCCACGTCTGAACAGTGAGTATCGAAACAAAGAAGGAACCCGACGTAGCCGCATGGGGGCGCGGCCGCGGGGTTACTTTTTCATGGGTTATTCGTTCGGGACGGCGAGACCTTCATTCTGCAACGTCGGTTCGGGTTGACGGGGCCGACGGGATATGGGAAATGCGCACACTTCAGATATCAATCGGGCGACCTGGATGGGCCGGAATCTCGTCCCAGCGGTCGCGGAGAGGCACCTGCGATGCGGCACTTGTGGATGCGCTTTGGACTGGTGGCGGTGACGGTGGCTGGCACCACCGCGCCGGCGTCCGCCTTCTATTGGGTCGGCTGGCCGGGGGCCAATC
>JANNDF010000478.1:0-2924 GCA_031387445.1 Planctomycetia bacterium | reverse complement strand
GGCGGCTCGGGCCGGGCAACGCGGTGTACATGGAAGACGTGTCGCCGGCCCTGAACGGGCAGACGTCGTTCGTCGAGTACATCACGGTGAGTGGGGACGTGAACACGATCTTCAGGTTGGACTCCTCCATCGTCATCACGTCCCCACTCACCGTGATGGACTCGACGAACGACGTCTGTCCGTTCAGGGCCGGCGACACGTCCTCCATGTACACCGCGTTGCCCGGCCCGAGCCGCCAGGTGCCGCTCATGCGGATGGCCCCTTGCGGCACCCGCAGTTCCATCGTGAACCGCCCGCCCTCGGTGAAGTGGAGGGTGGCCGTGGCGTTCTTCACCCCTTTGAATTCCGGCACGTAGGCCGACGCCCACTTGGTGCCTTCCAGCTTGCCCTCGTTCTCGCTCTTCAGGCAGCCGGTGGAGCCGACCGCCACCGCCGCCACGACCAACAGCCCGCACGCCCGGACGAGTCGGTTCACGGGAACACCAGGTACGGTTCACCCCGGCTGGGGGGCGTGGACCCGCCGTGCGGGTCGCGGCCGCCGCCGTCTGCCACCGGGGAACGTGGCAACCGTAGCTCAATCCGAACGACCGGACGGGAAAATGCTCACACTCAGGCGAGTTTCGCGGGGGGCGGAAATGGGCGTGCGGCCGGGCGCGAAGGTTCTGGCCACGGCGGAATGCGACGGACGGATGGCCGCGCCCGTCCGGTGCGTATCATGCCTGCGTCGTGTCCCGGACGGAGGCCCCCCTGACATGCCACGCCCGTCGCGCTGGATCGTGCCCAAGGTAGCCGGGTCGATGCTGGTCCGCCGCATGGCCGACGCCGGCCTGACCGCCGCCGCCCGCGTCCGCACCCGCCGCCTCGACCGCATGGACGCTGCCGCCGTACAGGAGAGGCAACTGCTGAAGCTGGTGCGGAAGGCGGCCGACACCACCTTCGGCCGCGACCACGGGTTCGACCACATCCACACCGTCGCCGACTTCCAGGCCCGCGTGCCCCTCCGCGATTACGAAGACTTCTGGAACGGCTACTGGAAGGCGGCGTACCCGCGGCTCGACAACATCACCTGGCCGGGCAAGTACCCGTACTACGCGCTGAGCAGCGGCACCACCAGCGGGGCGACCAAGTACATCCCCATCTCGCGGCAGATGATCCGGTCGAACAAGAAGGCCGCGTTCACCCAGATGGCCCTGTTCCGCAACCACTACCGCAAGCACCGCCTGCTCACCGGCAAGTTCTTCTTCCTCGGCGGCTCGACCAACCTGCGGAAGCAAGACGACGGCAGCGCCGCCGGCGACCTGAGTGCCATCGCCTTCAAGGAACTGCGGCTGGCCGGCCGGCCGTACGTGTTCCCGTCGGAAGAACTGGCCACCATCTCGGACTGGACGGTGAAGCTGCAACGGCTGGCCGAGAGGTCGCTGCGTGAGCCCATCACGGCGATCAGCGGGGTGCCGTCGTGGATGCTCAAGCTGTTCGACGTGGTGAAGCAGGTGTCGGGCAAGAAGACCATCGCCGAGGTGTGGCCGCAACTGCGGGTGGTCGTCCACGGGGGCACCAAGTTCGACTCGTTCCGCAACACGTTCAAGGCGGAGATCGGGTCCGACGAGGTGAAGTTCTGCGAGGTCTACCCGTGCAGCGAGGGGTTCATCGCCACCGAAGACCCGCGGTACGGCAAACTGCGGCTGGTGCCCGACCACGGCATCTTCTTCGAGTTCATCCCGCTCGACGAACTGAAGGACGGCAAACTGGTGACGGCGAACCCGACGCGGCACACGCTCGCCACCGTCGAACCCGGCGTGGTGTACGCGGTGGCCCTGAGCAACTGCGCCGGCATGTGGGCGTACATGGTCGGCGACACGATCACCTTTGAGAGCGTCAACCCGCCGCTGTTGCGGTTCAGCGGGCGGACGAAGAACTTCCTCTCCGCGTTCGGCGAACACCTGATCGAAGAGGAGGTGACGAAGGCGGTGGCGGTGGCGGCCGAGAAGAGCGGCGTGCTGACGGCCGACATCCACGTCGGCCCGGTGTTCCCGATGGATCCCACCAAGCCCGGCCACCACCTGTACCAGATCGAGTTCCGCGGCCACCCGCCGGCCGACCTGACCCGCTTCGCGGCCGACCTCGACGCCGAACTGCGGCGGCTGAACGAGGACTACGACGCCCACCGGGTGAATGACATCACCATGCTGATGCCGGTGGTGCGGGCGGTGCCGGAAGGCGGGTTCGCCCGCTGGATGGCCGCCCGCGGCAAAGTCGGCGGGCAGAATAAGGTGCCGCTCATGGACAACGACGGCCGGATGTCCCGCGAATTGGCCGAGTGGATGGCCGCCAATGGAGGGTGATCGCCGCTACTTCTCCACGTCGCCGCCGCTGTTCACCCACCCGCTCCAACCGCCGTCCATGCTGATCACGTTCGTGTAGCCCATCTTTTGCAGGCTGTCGGCCGCGAGGGCCGAGCGGAACCCGCCACCGCAGTACAGCACGACGGGCGCCGCCGGGTCGGGCACGGCCCGTTCGATGTCGCGTTCGAGCACCCCGCGGCCGATGTGGACCGCACCGGGCACGTGCCCGGCGGCGTACTCGCCGTCCTCCCGCACGTCGATGAGGGTGAACGTGTCGCCGGCAGCCCGGCGGGCCTTCACGTCGGCGACGGTGCATTCGGTGACGCGACTGCGGGCGTCGGCGGTGACCTTGAGGAAGCCGGGGGAGTGCGCTTTGGCCATGACGGGGACTCGGGGGAAGTTGGTGTCGTTCTACTCCCCGTCCCCCTCACCCCCAACCCCTCTCCCTCAAGGCTGGAGGTTCGACACTTTTCTGGGGGCGAGTGTGACGCCCCCTCTCCCCGCCGTGTCGCTCCGCTCCACGGCACGCCCTCTCCCCCTGGGGGAGAGGGTCGCCGTGGAGCGGAGCGACACGGCGGGGAG
>JANNDF010000454.1:0-3436 GCA_031387445.1 Planctomycetia bacterium | reverse complement strand
GCCGGGCCGGTGATGGCCGACGGCCGCGGGGCGTTCCCTCCATTCGTCGCCGACGGTCCGCTCGGCCGCAGCTGCGGCCGCGGGTCGGGCACCGACTCCCGCGGGGGTAGCGGTTGCGGCTGCGGGCGGGGCGGCAGCGTGGCCATCGGCTGCGGGTGCGGCAGCCCGCCGCCGGCCATCAGCCGCCCTTCCTCCCCGAACCGCGTCACCACGTATGTGCCACTGCTCTTGTGCTTCTCGATCTCCACGATGCCCAGCTTGGCCGCGTCTTCGAGCAGTTCGCTGAACGTGCGGTAGCCGAAGTACTCCTCGTTGAACGACGGCCGCTTCCGCTTCATCGTGTCCTTCGCCATGCTCGAGAAGATGGTCTCCTTGTTCTCCCGGCGGAGCGCGAGGAGGGACTCGAGCAGCAGGCCGAACACCTTCCGCTTGCCCTCGGGCAGGCCCGACATGTCGCCCCCCGTCAGCGGGGCCGGGCGGTCCAGGTCTTCGTAATAGATGAACTCGTCGCAGTTGTCGCGGAGCAGGTTGCTCGTCGCCTCCACCAGCCCCAGGCCGATGACGTGCTTGCCCAGTTCCTTCAGCTTGCTCACCAGGGGCGAGAAGTCGCTGTCGCCGGACACGATCACGAACGTGTCGATGTGGTCCCGCGAGTACGCCAGGTCCACGGCGTCCACCACCAGGCGGATGTCGGCCGAGTTCTTGCCGGTCATGCTCCGTTTGGGGATTTCGATCAGCTCGATGGCCGCCTCGTGCAGGCTGCGGGCCTCCACGCTCCACCGGCTCCAGTCGGCGTACGCATTCTTCGCCACCAGCTTGCCCTTCTCGACCAGCCGCTCGAGCACCTTCTCGATGCGGAAGCGGTCGCGCTTGCCGGCGAACCCGAGGGCCAGGTTCTCGAAGTCGATGAACACCGCGAGGATGCGTTCCCCGTCGCCGGTGCGGTGATGTCTCATGACGTGTTCCGGTTGTCCCGCCGGTCGGAAAGTCCTGATCCGGGCGTAGTGGGTATCTTGCGGGCTGAAGCGTATTCGACAACCGGGTACTGGAAAAGGCCAACGGTCGGGCAAGCTGTGACGCCGGCGCAAACGGCACCACCGGGACGACGCCACCCGACTGTGCGTCTGTTCTGGTGGTGGCCCCAAGAGCCGACCCCGTCAGGGGTCGGGTTGGTTCTCGCCCGACCCCTGGCGGGGTCGGCTCTTCGGTATACTATCTATTCGTCCACCAGTCCGCCACTCGGAGCCGACCGCATGGCCGCCAAGTTTGAGCTCGTGTCCGAGTACACCCCGGCGGGGGATCAGCCGGTCGCCATCGCGCAACTGATGGCCGGGTTCAACGGCGGCAAGCCGGTGCAGGTGCTGCTCGGGGCGACCGGCACCGGGAAGACCTACACGAGCGCGAACGTCATCGCCCAGGTGAGCAAGCCGACGCTCGTGCTCGCCCACAACAAGACGCTCGCGGCGCAGCTCTACAAGGAGTACAAGGCGTTCTTCCCGCACAACTCGGTCTGCTACTTCATCAGCTATTACGACTACTACCAGCCGGAGGCGTACATCCCGCAGCGGGACATCTACATCGAGAAGGACGCCAGCATCAACGAGAACATCGACCGCCTGCGGCTGGCGGCGACGGCGGCGCTGGTGAGCCGGGAGGACGTGATCATCGTGGCGTCGGTGTCCTGCATTTACGGCCTCGGTTCGCCGAGCGACTACAAGCGGATGGTGGTGTACCTGCCGAAGGGCGAGGTGATCGAGCGGGACCAGTTGTTGCTCAAGCTGATCGACATCCAGTACCAGCGGAACGACGTGGAGTTTCAGCGGGGCAAGTTCCGCGTGCGGGGCGACACCATCGAAATTTGGCCATCGACCGAAGAGGCGGGGTATCGCATCGAACTGTTCGGCGACGAGGTGGAACGGCTGAGCGTCATTCACCCCGTCAGCGGGGAGGTCATCAAGGAACTCGACGAACTGTACGTCTTCCCGACGAAGCACTTCGTGACTCCCGAAGACCGCGTGCGTGAAGCCATCAAGGGCATCGAGGGCGAACTCGCCGAGCGGTTGGAGCAGTTCAAGAAGGAGGGCAAACTGCTCGAAGCCGAGCGGCTGAAGGCCCGCACGCGGTACGACCTGGACATGCTCCGCGAGGTGGGCTACTGCTCCGGCGTCGAGAACTACGCCCGCTGGTTCAGCGGTCGCAAGCCGGGCGAACCGCCGTACACGCTGCTCGACTTCTTCCCCGACGATTTCCTGCTGATCGTGGACGAGTCGCACGTTTCGCTGCCGCAGGTGCGGGGCATGTACCACGGCGACTACGCCCGCAAGACCACGCTCGTCGAACACGGCTTCCGCCTGCCGAGTGCGATGGACAACCGCCCGCTGCGGTTCGAGGAGTTTGAGAAACGGTTGACGCGGTGTCTGTGCCTGAGCGCCACCCCCGGCCCGTATGAGTTGGAGAAGACTGGCGGGGAGGTGGTGGAGCAGGTCATCCGCCCGACCGGGCTGGTCGATCCGGTCGTCCACGTCAAGCCGGCGAAGGGGCAGGTGAAGGACTTGGAAGCGGAAATCCGCAAGCGGTCGGAGAAGGGGGAACGCACGCTCGTCACGGTGCTCACCAAGCGGATGGCCGAAGACCTGACCAACTTCTTCAAGGAGGCTGGGATGCGGTGCAAGTGGCTGCACTCGGAACTGGACGCTATCGAGCGGGTGACAGTGCTGCGAGAGCTGCGAGAAGGGGCGTTCGACGTGCTGGTCGGCGTGAACCTGCTCCGCGAGGGGTTGGACCTGCCCGAAGTGTCGCTCGTCGCCATCCTGGACGCGGACAAAGAGGGGTTCCTGCGGTCGGACAAGTCGCTGATTCAGACGATGGGTCGGGCGGCGCGAAACGTGAACGCCGAGGTCATCTTGTATGCCGACCGCGTGACCGACAGCATGGCCCGTGCGATGGGCGAGACGGGCCGCCGCCGCGAGGTGCAACTGGCGTACAACGCCGAACACGGGATCACCCCGCGGAGCATCGTCTCGGCCATCAGCCGGGGCATCGAAGACTCCATCGCCGACCCGCTGCCGGAGGCGACCGGCCTGTCGCCCGAACAGGTGGTGACGACCGAGTACCTGGCGGAGCTTCACCGCGAGATGCTGGAAGCGGCCGAGGGGATGGAATTCGAGCGGGCGGCGTTGTTGCGAGACAAGATCGCCGAGTTGAAAGGCGAGAAGGTGGCCAAACCGCAGGTGAAGCCGAAGCGGGGCGGCCGGGCCAAACGCGGTGGCGGCGACCCGACGAAGGCCACGGGTGCTTCGGACCCCACCGCCCGCCCGACCAACCTCCCCAAGCGCCCACCCCGCCCGCGGCCGAGCGGGGGGTGAGTTCTCGTAGGGCGGGCCGAGCAGGTCCGAAGGACCGCGAGCCCCGCCGGCCGATCACCCGACGAGCCGCG
>JANNDF010000440.1:0-8349 GCA_031387445.1 Planctomycetia bacterium | reverse complement strand
TCGGCGAGCGAGCTGAAATCGACCGTCAGCATGTCGCCCGCCTTGAAGTCCACCTTCGACTCCTGGTACTCCGGCAGGCCGTTCCGCGTCAGTTCCGCCCGCATGGTGTACTGGTACGCCTTGCCCGGCGTCAGCGTCGGGGTGGTGAACTCCCGCACCAGTTCCGTCCGCTCGTTCTTCCCGCCGTTCACGAACAGCGTCGCCCCCTTCGGCAGCTTCACCGTGATCTTGGCCACGCTCGCCAGCGGCGGCGGGGTGAGGGTCGGCACGTCGTCCGTCTTCGACTTGTTCGTGGTGCGGGAGTCAAAGGCCGGCACCTCGGGCGGGGCCGGCGGCGCCTTCACCGCGTCGCTCGGCGGGGCCTTGTACGTTTCGCTGGGTAGCATCGGCACCGGCGGCAGCGACTTCACCGGATCGGCCTTCGCGCTGCTGCCGTTCAGTTCGGTGAAGTCCACCACCGTCGTCGCGTTCGCCTTCACCTTCACCTTCCGCGCGTGCGTCACCGTGTCGCCGTCGCGGGTGTACTCCACCTTGAACGTGTACACCGCCTCGCGGTCGGTCGGCAGCGGCGGGGTGACGAACACCCGCTCGCCGTCCTTCACCGTCAGCGGCTTGCCTTCGACGAACAGCTTGGCGTCGGCCGGCAACCGCACCTGCACCCGCCCGCGGGTGCTGTCGTCGTCCAGCGGCAGCTTGAAGGTGCTGCCGCCCCGCCCTTCCGCCGGCCGCGGCTGGGCCGGGTTGTCGAACTCGCTGCCGGGCCGCGGCATCGGCACGCCGGGCGACGGGATGACCGGATAGTCGCGTGGGAAGCCGTCGGGCAGTACCGGGCTGCCCAGTTGCGGCAGGCCGGGCGTTCCCATGCCGAACTGCGGCAGGCCGGGCGTCCCCCCCGTCAGGCAGTCGCACCCGGCCCCGGAGCCGAACCCGACCGGTTGCGGCTGGGAGTAGTCGTAAGGCGCGCTCGGTACGCTCATCGGCATCATGCCGCCGTTGCACGAGCTGCCGAAGCACGAATAGTTCGGGGTGGACCCGAAGCACGATCCCAGGTACATCGGGACTGAACCCGTACACCCGCCGCCGTAGGCGATCCCGCCGTTGCCATTGCAACTGCCGTTGCACCCGTAGGCGATGGGGGCGGAACCGTTGCACCCGCCGCGGGCGTAGGCCGGATCGACCCCGCGATCATAGGGGCGGGTGGCGGGCAGCGGGTCACGGGCCGGCGGGCGGCTGCCGGTGCAAGACCCGTTGCAACTGCCGTGGCACGACCCGCCGTCGAACAGGTCGGCGAAGAAGTTGCGGACACGGCCGTGGAACAGCCCGCCGTTGCACGACCCGTGACAGGTGCTCCGGGAGTCGTGCCCTTGGCACGAGCCGTGGCACGACCCGCGGAACAGGTCGCGGAACAACCCGTCGAACTGCGGGGTGGCCGGGGCCGTGCTCATGGCCGTCATCAACACCAAGGTGTACATCGCGCGTCCCTCGCTGCGTGCGGAGCGGTCGGGCAACCTGGGCGGGTTGCGCCGGTGAGGGAAAGGTAAACCCCGGCCGCACTCGGCACACGCCGACTTCATGTAAAAGTGACAATGCGGTGTCGGCGGAAGGCGATGACTCCCGCGTAACGGATCGGACGGCTACAATCGGCACAACCGGCGTGTGAAACTGTCGCGGTTGTAGGGGCACTCACTGGCGAGCGGGGGGCGTTAGCCCCCTGGTGTTCGGAACCAGCCCGCTCACGCGGGCCGCTCGCCCAACACGAGTTCGAACATGTCGCAGCGGAACCTGGCCTGGCTGATCGTCGTCCCGATGGCGGTGCTGTTCACCGGCGTGCTGACGTACACCGCCCCGCCGCCCGAGCAGGACTACAAGATGGTCCGCACGGTGGTGGACGTGCTGGCCGAGGTGGACAAGAGCTACTACCGCGAGCTGACCGCGGAGGAGAAGAAGAAGCTGGTGGAGGACATGATCAACGGCGGGCTGCGGAAGCTCGACCCGTACGCCGAGTACTTCAACGAGGAGCAGTTGAAGCAGTTCACCCAGGAGACCCGCGGCACGTTCGGCGGCATCGGCGCGTACCTGGACATCGACCCCACCACCGGCCTGCTGAAGATCGCCTCGCCCATGTTCGACAGCCCGGCCTCCGAGAAGGATTTGCGGCCGGACGACCTGATCGTGAAGATCAACGGCGAGTCCACCGAGGGGCTGACCGTTCCGGCCGCCAGCGGCAAGATCAAGGGCGAACCGGGCACCGACGTCACCCTCACCATCACCCGGGCGGGAGTGAAGGAGCCGTTCGACGTGACCCTCACCCGCCGCATCATGCAGACGCACCCGGTGAAGGGCTTCCGCCGCGACCCGGATCAGAAGGGCAAGTGGGACTACACGGCCGACACCGAGTCCAAGATCGCGGTCATCCGGCTGGAGGAGTTCAACGAGACGAGCGGGAAGGAGGTGGAGGCGGCGGTGAAGGAGGTGGTGGCGGACGGGGCGAAGGGGCTGGTGCTCGACCTACGGGGCAACCCCGGTGGGCTGTTGCGGGTGGCCGAGCAGATCGCCGACCTGTTCCTGGCCGAGGGCAAGATCGTCCTCACGCGGGACCGGCACGACCACGGGCGGGACGCGAAGGCGAAGAACGACGGGGCGGTGTGGGAGGACGCCGGCAAACTGCCGATGGCGGTGCTCATCAACGGCAACAGCGCCAGTGCGTCGGAGATCGTGGCGGCGGCGTTGCAAGACAACGGACGGGCGGTGATCGTCGGCGAGCGCAGCTTCGGCAAGGGGTGCGTGCAGCGGTCGATCGAGTCGCCGGACGGCAAGACGGCGCTCAAGTTGACGACCGAAATCTGGCTGACGCCGAACGGCCGGCACATCCACCGCCTGCCGAACGCCAAGCCGGAAGACGAGTGGGGTGTGAAGCCGGACGCCGGGTTCGAGGTGAAGGTGACCGAGGACCAGTTCATCCAGTACCTGCTGCACCTGCGGGAGGCGGAGTTGATGCGGAAGATGCCGGTGGCCGACCCGCCGAAGGAGAAAGACCCGCCCAAGCCGAAGCCGGGGGAACTGCCCAAGCTCGACCCGACGTTCAAAGACCCGGTGATGGAGAAGGCGCTCGAGCACCTGCGGGGGAAGGCGAAGGCGGCCGGCGTGAAGGGGTTGCTCGGCGGCCCGGCGTGACGTGTGGTAGGTCGTGGTCGAACTGCTCCCGAAGGGAGCGTGAGGCCCGACGGCGAACCGCCTGTTCGAAAGGGTAGTTCGCCGTCGGGCCTCGCTCCCGTTTCGCGGTTACTCGACCACGACCTACGGCACGGCACTTCTACTTCTTCGCCGGGGCGAGCTGGTAGTACTTCCGCCAGCTCTCCGGTTCGCCCGGTAGCGTCACCTCGGGCACGCTCACGTTCTTCTCGCGGGCCAGCTTCATCATTTCCCGCGGGTACTCCGGCCACCTGCCTTCCAGCCCCTTCAGCCGTTCCTTCTCCTGCTGGTTCAACTTGGGCGGCAGGGTGTCGGTGGCGAACTTCTTCACCGCGTCGGTGAACTCGTCCGGCTTGCTCGGGCCGAGCGGCGGCAGGCGGGGTTCCTTCGGCGGGTTGAGGCGGGCCACCTCCTCGGCGAAGTCCGGCCACCTGCCCACGATCGCCCGCCTCTTCAGCACGTCCTCCTTCGGCACGACGTACCCGGTGCCCTGGATGTCTCGCGGGCTGACGACCAGCGCCTTACCCCCGGCCGGCGGGCGGGGCAGCGTCGGGTACTTCTCCGACAACCGTAGCAGCAGCACGCCGTAGATGAACCACCGCTCGCCGTGCGACACCGCCTCGCGGCACTCGAACAACTCCGCCGCCTCTTGCGGCGTCAGCCGACACGTCTGCGGCAGTGGGTCGATCTTGTCCCCCTTCTTCGGCCGCAGCACCACCCCTTTCGGGTCCACGCCGAACGCCGTCCGGATGTACTCGTCCACCTGCCGGTCGGCGCTCGGCTGGTCGAACGGCCACGGCTTGTAGTCCTTCCCCCGCTCCTTCCCGCTCGCCGCCTGCCACTGGCGGTTGGCGATCTCCCATTCCTGCCGGCGGTCGGCCTCTTCCCCGCGAATGGCTTGCAGCAGTTCCAACCGTTCCTCCGCACTGTCCACGTGTCGCAACGCTTCCTGCTGGCGCTGCGGGAGTGACTCCCGCCACCGCCGCTCGCTCACCTGCTGGACCACCTCCAGCCGCTGTTCGGGGGCGGAGTCCAGAATCCGCTTGCGGTCGGCGTCGGGCAAGCGCGTCAACCACACGGCGTACGCTTCGAGCGTGCGGAGCAGCGCCGGGCGGTCGTTGGTGGTCGGGTCGTTCAGCTTCTGGTGCAGGGTGCGGAGTTGCTGCTGGCGGGCGGGGGTGAAGGTGCGGAACTGCTCGATCAACCGCTCGCGGTCGGCGGCGGGCAGGGTGTGGAGGCGGGGCGGGTCGGCGTCGGCCGAGTCGGTGTCGAACAGGTCGGCCTTGTGCAACTCGCGGAGGAAGGTCACGTCGTCCACACCCGCATACAGCGGCAAGCTCTCGATGACGGCCAGGTCGCTGAGCGGCAGGTCGGCCGGCGGCGGGGTGGTCGGGCGCATCATGCGAGAGCCGGCGAATGCCACCCCACCCGCCAGCACCGCCAGCACCGCCCACGCCAGCACCTCCGGCCACACCCGCCGGCGGGGCATCACGGGTTGTGCGGCCTGCGACCCGGACACCCCGGCGGTGGGCATCAGGCGGGTGATGGTGCGGTTGGTGAACGTGGGTGACGGCTCGGACTTGGGCAGGTAGTCGAGCAGGTCGAACGCCTTCTTGTGCTCGTCCGCGCGGGCGCGGGCGGCCGGGTCGTTGGCCAGTTGCGATTCGACCGCCTCGGCCGCGTCGTCGTCCAGTTCGCCGTCCAGGTAGGCGATCAGGTCGTCGTCCGGGTCGGGTTCGGCCGGCGGGGTGGTGGCCATAGGGCATCCTGAATTTGGCGAGCGGCCCGCGTGAGCGAGCTGGTGTTGGCGGAACCAGGGGGCTGACGCCCCCCGCTCGCCTGCTACCCGTCTTCGCCTTCCTCGTCCGGTTTGGGGGCGTCGCCGTCCATGTAGATGTACGGCTGGAGGGCCTCCCGCAGTCGCCCGCGGGCGCGGCTGAGCAGCGATTTCACCGCCTTCGTGCTCAGCCCCATCACCTCGGCGATCTCGGCGTACCCCATGTCCTCGAACTTGTTCAGCACCACCGCCACCCGCTGCCGCTCGTTCAGGTCGTCGAGCGCCCGCCGCACCACCTCCGCCAACTCCTGCTGCTGCATCGGCTGGGCGGGGGTCGCCGCGCGGTCGTCGGCCGGGGCGGCCGTGAACCCGCCGGACTCCCGCACTTCCAGCGGCATCGCCTTCCGCCGGTGGCGGTCCCGCAGGGCGTTCAGGGCGAGGTTGTTGGCGATGGTGAACAGCCAGGTGCTGAACTTGGCCTTCGGGCTGTACTTGAGCCGCGTGCGGTACACCCGCAGGAACACCTCTTGGGCCAGGTCTTCCGCCTCGTGCGGGTGCCCGACCAGGTGGTTCATCACCCCGACCAGCCGGTGCTGGTACCGCTCCACCAGCTCGGCGAATGCGGCCTGATCCCCGGCCCGCACGGCCAGCATCAGCCGGATGTCCGGGTCGCGGAGGGCCATCATCGCGCTGGTCTGGCCGGTCATGGGCAGGTGTCATCAGTCATGAGTCATGAGACATCAGTTCAAAGCCGACTCCGCGCTCGCCGTTCCGCGTTCCGCATTTCTGCGGAGTTGCCCGCACGCCGCGTCGATGTCCGACCCCTTCCGCTTCCGCACCTTCACGCTGATGCCGGCCTTGCGGACGGTGTCGATGAACCCCCGCAGGTCGTCGTCGTCCGGGCGGCGGAAGGGCAGTCCGTTCACCTCGTTCCACGGGATCAGGTTGACGTGCGCCTTGCGGCCCTTGAGCAGTCCGATCAGTTGGCGGGCGTGCGGCGGCTGGTCGTTCTGCTTGCCCAGCACCACGTATTCATACGTCACCTGCCGGCCGGTCTTCTGGAAGAAGTAGTCGGCGGCGGCGAGGATGTCCGGGATGCCGGTCTTGTCGTTGGTGGGCACGATTTCGGTGCGGAGGGCGTCGTTCGGGGCGTGCAAAGAGATGGCCAAATGGTACTGCATGTCGTGGTCGGCGAGAGCGCGGATTTTGACCGGCAACCCCACGGTGCTGATGGTGATGTGCCGTTGGCCGATGCCCAGGCCGTCTTTTTCACCCGCCACCGCCAGGGCAGTCAGCAGGTTGTCCAGATTGGCGAGCGGCTCGCCCATGCCCATCACCACGATGTGCGTCAGGCGGGTGGCACGCTCGGGGTCGGTGGCGTCGGCGTCGGTCAGGTTCCGCAGCCGAACCAGTTGCTCGACCATCTCCGCGGCGGTCAGGTTGCGGGCCACGCCGTTCAACCCGCTAGCGCAGAACACGCACCCCATCCCGCAGCCGACCTGGGTGCTGATGCACGCCGTCGCCCGCCCGGCGTCCTGAATCAGCACGCACTCGATCAGCGCGTCGTCGGTCATCCGCAGCAAGAGCTTGTGCGTGCCGTCGGATGATTCCAGGTGTTTGTCCACGCGGGTGCCGAACACGCTGAAACTGGCGGCGAGGTCTTCGCGGAGCTGCTTCGGCAGGTCGGTCATCTGCTCGAACGCCGTGGCACGGGCGGCTAGCACCCAGCGGCGGATTTGCTTCGCCCGCATTGGGGGCTGGTTCCGCTCCGCTAACCACGCTTTCAGGTCGTCGGGGGATAATTCGAGCACGGCCGGCAGCGTCGGCGGGGCGTCGGCGATGGGAAGCGGGATGGCAGGCATAGAGGGTATTCTACCTTTGCTTTACGGTTCAGCAAACGATCCACCCGGAGACCGCCGTGGAACCGCTCCCGTGGTACAAGATGGCCTTGCCGGTGGTGTTCGTGGTCGGGCTGGCGGTGTTGTGTGTGGTGAAGAACCTGGCGCGGTTCCGGGCCATGCTGATCGGCATCGGGCTGCTGAGCGGGTACGCGGCGATCCAGGATCAGGTGTCGGCCCGACTGTGCCCGGAGTATTTCACCCACTTCCACAACCCGATTCCCGGCCTGACCGACCCGACGCTCCTGGGCATCGTGTGGGGGTTCCTCGGGGCGTGGTGGGGCGGGGCGCTGTTCGGGTACTTCGTGGGTATCGCCGGGACGATTGGGAAGGCGCCCCCGCTCACGTTGCGGCAAATGGTGAAACCGATGCTCGTGACGGTGCTGGCCGTGGCCGGCGTGACGGCACTCGTCGGCGGGGCGGTGGCGATCTACGCGGACCAACTGGGCGTGGAGATCGACCCGTGGAAGGCCGGGCCGGTTCCGAAAGAGCGACAGCGGGCGCTGCTGGTGGTGTGTTGTTACCACCTGGCGGCGTATGCGTCGGCGGTGGTGGCGAGCGTGGCGTGCTGCGTGTGGGTGGCGCGGGCCAGGCGAACGGCAATGTACTCCGCACCCTCCGGGTGCGGTTGACCGAACCGCTCTCGGAGAGAGCGGAGTACTTTCAGACTTGCTCCCAACTCACCTGCCGCCCCGCGACGAACGCATCGGAGGCGCGGAAGTCGTGGACGCCCGGCACCTCGCCCGGTTGCAGGCCCCAGGCGTCGAAGTTGATGAAGATGAGGCCGCTGAAGGTGCCGAACCTCACCTCACTCACCCGTGCCGCCGAACCGATCGGCCGCTTCTGAAAGCGGTACTCCTCCACCCCGTCGATCCGCAGCACCAGCCGCACCGGCTTCGGCGCGTCGGCCCCCAGGTCGGTGATGACCGGCGTCACCTTCAGCACCACTTCGACGGTGGCGCCGCCCTTCCGCGGGATCACCCGCACCCGCCGCAGCCGCTCGCCGGCGAAGCGGTACCTGCGGGCGAACTGGGCCAACTCGTGGGGCAGCAGTGGGGGCATGGCATGTCCTTTTTGGTTAGCCGCGAGGCAACGCCGAGCGCGTCCGAACTCTCACGCGCTCGCCTCCGGCTCGCGGCTACAACGACCTCACACGTAGCTGTCGAACACCCGCACCTTGTCCCAGGTCGGCTTGTTCTCGTCGATGAACTGGTTGTGCGTGGCGTCGGTCTGGTAGCTGTCGTGGCTCTCTTTGCTGTCGAACACCAGGTGCAACCCGACGTGCCAGTCCAAGTCGTTCACCGGGCGGGTGAGGTCGTCGCACAGCTTGCCGGCGGCGAAGAACGCGATGCCCGGCTGTACGTTCAGGTACTTGTGGCACGCCGCCACCAGCTCATCCACCTTCGCCGGCGAGCCGTCCTTGAGCTTGAAGAAGACGTTGTGCGCGAGCCGCATGGGGAACTCCCCGGCCGCGATGGCATG
>JANNDF010000424.1:0-2013 GCA_031387445.1 Planctomycetia bacterium | reverse complement strand
GGCTGTGGGTTTTTTCTTGCTTATTGTGTTCCTTCGGGCGGCGGGGTGGCGCCCCCCCCAACCCGCCCGCGCGCCCCCCCCCCCCGGGCCCCGACAAAGCACCTGGGCACGTTGAACACCCCCTCTCCATTCATGGAGAGGAGGCCGGGGGGTGAGGTCTTCACCATGCCCATGCGTCATCTCGCCCTGATCCTGCTGCTGCCGGCCGTCGGCTTCGCCCAAGACTTACCGAAGGCCGACCCGAGGTTCACCCGCACGGCCGAGATGGTGACCATGCGAGACGGGGTGAAACTGTTCACCACCGTGTACGTGCCGAAGAAGGCGACCGGCCCGCTGCCGATCATCTTCATCCGCACGCCCTACGGCATCGACAACAAGCCGGAGTGGGTGTTCCAGAACTACTTCCGCGACCTGGTGAGCGACGGGTACATCTTTGCGTTTCAGGACATCCGCGGGCGGTTCCGCTCGGAAGGCAAGTTCGTCATGACCCGGCCGGCACGGGACGCCAAAGACCCGAAGGCCATCGACGAGGCGTCGGACACGTCCGACACCATCGACTGGCTGCTGAAGAACGCCGACGGGAACAACGGGCGGGTGGGCATGCTTGGTGTGAGCTACGACGGCTGGCTGACCGCCGCCGCCCTGCTCGACCCGCACCCGGCGCTCAAGGCGGTGTCGCCGCAGGCGTCGCCGGCCGACATGTTCCTGGGCGACGACTTCCACCACAACGGCACGTTCCGCCTGAGCTACGGGTTCGAGTACGTGGCCATGATGGAGACGGACAAGACGAACGCCAACTTCAAGTTCGACCGCAAGGACACGTTCGACTGGTATCTGAAGCTGGGGGCGCTTTCCAACGTGAAGGCCAACCACTTCGGCGACAAGATGCCGACCTGGAACGACTTCGTAGCGCACCCGAACTACGACGAGTTCTGGAAGAAGCAGTCGCTCGAACCGCGGCTGACGAGCGTGAAGGTGCCGACGCTGAACGTGGGCGGGTGGTTCGACCAGGAGGACTTCCGCGGGCCGCTGAAGATCTACGAACACCTGGAAAAGCAGGACAAGAAGGGGCAGAACTTCCTGGTGGTCGGCCCGTGGAACCACGGCGGGTGGGGAGCGGGGCCGGGCGACCGGCTCGGCAAGATCGGGTTCGACGCGGCCACCGGCAAGCACTTCCGCGGCGAGATTCAGGCGCCGTTCTTCGCCCACTACCTGAAGGACCGCGGCAAGGCCGAGCGGCCCGAGGCGATGATGTTCCAGACCGGCACGAACAAGTGGGTGGGGCATGCCGCATGGCCACCGAAGGACGCGGTGGCGAAGAAGCTGTACTTCGGTGCGGACAGCACGCTGACCACCGACGCCCCGACCGCCGACGGGCACGACGAGTACATTTCTGATCCGGCCAAGCCGGTGCCGTACCGCCCGCGGCCGGTCACGGCCACCTACCCCGGCAAGGAGTGGAAGGAGTGGATGGTGGAGGACCAGCGGTTCACCCATCACCGCCCGGACGTGCTCAGTTACGAGACCGACCCGCTGACCGAAGACGTGGTACTCGCGGGCAACATCACCGCCAAGCTGTTCGCCGCGACGACCGGCACCGACGCCGACTGGGTCGTGCGGCTGATCGACGTGTACCCGGAGGAGTACCCGGACGACGCGACGATGTCGGGGTATCAGTTGCTGGTGTGCGGGGAGCCGCTCCGGGGGCGGTTCCGCAACGGGTTCGAGAAGGCGGAGGCGATCAAGGCTGACGCGGTGGAAGCGTACACGGTGGATCTGAACTGGGGGCACCACTGCTTCCGCAAGGGGCACCGCATCATGGTGCAGATCAGCAGCAGTTGGTTCCCGCTCTACGACCGCAACCCCCAGAAGTACGTGCCGAACATTTTCGAGGCGAAGGATTCGGACTTCCAGAAGGCGACGCAGAGCGTGTACCGGTCGGCCAAGCAGGCGTCGCACATCGAACTACAAGTGCTACCGGCGAAGAAGTGAAAGAGACGAGCCGGGAGCGTG
>JANNDF010000423.1:0-12911 GCA_031387445.1 Planctomycetia bacterium | reverse complement strand
GGGAGCTTGCGACCGGACAGCCGTTGCCCGGTCGCAAGCTCCCGGCGACGACAAGGTAGTCTGTTGTGTCGAGCCTTCACCCGGTGAACTGCCGCACGATGTCCACGCCCACCAGTTCCGACCACGCGGCGGCCAGCTTGGTGAACACCGGGCCGGGCCAAGGGAGATCCAGTCGATCCTCCGCGTCAGGCCTGGCATAAGTGCGAACTCCTGCGACGCCGAACGCACTCCCGGCGAGGAACAGTTCGGACACGTCCCCGAACGCCGTGCGACCCGGCCACACGTTTGTTGCTCTCACCTCGATTCCCAACGCCGTGGCGAGTTCGCACACGACTCGAACGCTGACCGAATCGAGGACAAAAATGCTGTCCGGCCGTTCGAGAACCCCATCCCGCACTGCCATAATCCCTCCGACGGCGGTATCGACCGCATGAGGCGTCACCGCCAACACGGGGACCGCGCCGGGAAGTTTCACCGCCTGACTGGCTCCCCACCAATGAACTCGGCTGCGATGTTTCACCCACGATGGCACTGCGGAATGTCGGGGAATCGTGCCAGCCTCCTCCAGCACCACCCCCTCGGTGAAGTACCGCCGGTAGCGCTCCTTCGGCAGCGGGAACGTGTGCATGGCCACTGTCGGCGGGCCGTTCGCCGCTTCGCCGATCATGTACCCCAGCGGGCCGGGGGTGGCGAAGGTGACGAGGGCCAGGTCATCACCCGGCGGCAATCCTTTCGCGTTAATGCTCACCAACTCTTCTGCCGTGGCGGTGAGTTCGGCATCGGTGTACGGCAGCGGGATGAAGCACGCTTCGGCATCGCGTCGCAGGCGGGCGAGGTGATCCGGCCAGCGGAACAGTTTGTGGGCATAAGTTCGGCAGAAGTCGGTGACGGTCGCACCGAACACGAACCCGGCGTCGTGCGGGCTGATTCGCAACTCGGAGTACGGCACGAACCGGCCGTTGTGGAACGCGAGCATCGTTTCGCCCTTCACCGCGAGTGTGACCCGACATGATACGCCGGCGCCTCAATTGCGTTGCCCGCGGTGGGAACCGAAGGTACAGTTGGGGTGTCGAAGTGTCGGTTCCCGCCGCGTCCCGCGTCTGCGCCCCCGAGGCCGTGTTCATGCCCCGAACGGTTCCCCTCACCGCCCTGTCGGTGATGCTCTTGGCGTGCCCGGTGTTTGCGGCGGATGCCCCCAGCTACCTGCACGAGGTGGTGCCGGTGTTGACGAAGACGGGGTGCAACCAGGGGTCGTGCCACGGGAAGGGGGCCGGGCAGAACGGGTTCAAGCTGAGTCTCCGCGGGTATGACCCCGAAGCCGACCACCGCTCGCTCACCCGCGAGTTCGACGGCCGGCGGATCGACCCGACCGAGCCGGCGAAGAGCCTGCTTGTGACGAAGCCGATCGCCAGCGTGCCTCACGAAGGTGGTCGCATCTTCAGCGAAAGCAGCCGCGAGTATCAGACGCTGCTCGCCTGGATTCAGGCCGGGTGTCCGGGGCCGGACGCGAAGGCGCCGAACATCTCCAAGCTCGAAATCACCCCCGGCGACCAGGTGATGAAGCCGGGCGACACGCAACAACTGACCGCGTTCGCCACCTTCTCCGACGGCACCCGCAAGGACGTGACCTGGCTGACCAAGTTCGACACGAACGACGCCGCCGTGTGCGAAGTGACCCCCGCCGGGCTGGTGAAGGCGAAGCGGAACGGGGCGACCGCCGTGCGGGCCGCCTTCCTCACGGAAGTGGCGGTGTTCACCCTCGCCGTGCCGTTCGACAAGCCGGTGGACGAAGCCAAGTTCGCCACCCGCAACAACGCCATCGACGACGGCATCTTCGCCAAACTGAAGGAACTGCGGATCGAACCGAGTGCGCTGAGCGGCGAGGCCGAGTTCCTGCGTCGGGTGTTCCTGGACGTAATCGGCACGCTGCCCACGCCGGCCGAGGTGCGGGCGTTTCTGGCGGATACCGCCACCGACAAGCGGGCGAAGGTGATCGACCGCTTGCTCAACCGCCCGGAGTTCATCGACTACTGGACGCTGTTCCTCTCGGACCTGTTGCAGAACCGCAAGGAGCGCGACCACGACGTGCGGGGAGTGAAGGGCGTGCGGCAGTTCCACGCCTGGATTCGGGAGCAGGTGGCCGCCGGCAAGGGGTGGGACGAGATCGCCCGCGGGGTGCTGACCGCCACCGGCGACACCAGCACCAGCCCGCAGGTGGGGTACTACGTCGTCACCGTCGGCGAACACCGCGAGGTGGAGAAGAGCGAAGCCGCCGAGAGTGTGGCCCAGGCGTTCCTCGGCACCCGCATCGGCTGCGCCCGCTGCCACAACCACCCGCTCGAACGGTACACACAAGACGACTTCTACCACTTCAGCGCGTTCTTCACCCGCATCAAGCTGGACCGCAAAGACCCGAAGGTGGGTCTGACCGAACTGAAGGTGAGCCACAACGACGCCAACCAGAACCGCCAGCCGGTGCAAGTGCGGCAGCCCCGCACGAACAAGATGCTGAACCCGCAGGTGCTCGACCGCTCGGCCGTCGGAGTGAGCAACATCGACGACCCGCGGGCGAAGCTGGCCGAGTGGATCACCGACGCGAAGAACGAGCAGTTCAGCGGGGCGATGGTGAACCGCGTCTGGAAGCACTTCCTGGGTGTGGGATTGGTGGAGCCGGTGGACGACCTGCGGGCGACCAACCCGCCGAGCGTGCCGGCCGTGTGGAAGACGCTGACGGCCGAGTTCGTGAAGCGGAAGTACAGCCTGAAGGAACTGGTGCGGTTCGTCGTCTCGTCGCGAACGTACCAACTGACCAGTGCGACCACGCCGGGCAACGCCACCGACGGCCGCTTCTACTCGCACTACTCCGCCCGCCGCCTGCCGGCCGAGGTGCTGCTCGACGCCATCACCACCGCCACCGGCAGCCGCGAGAAGTTCGACGGCTACCCGGACGGCGTGCGGGCGATTCAGATTCCCGACCCGTCGTCGCACTCGGCCTTCCTGAAGATGTTCGGGAGCAGCGAGCGGGTGACGGCGTGTGCCTGTGAACGCAACGGCGACGTGACCCTCCCGCAGTTGCTCAGCTTGCAGAACGGCGATCTGCCGTCGAAGGTGAAGTACGGCACGGTGATGGAGCCGCTGAACACCAAGCCGCCCGACCCGACGGCGTTCACGGAGGATCTGTTCCTGCGGACGCTCAGCCGGGTGCCGTCGGCGGACGAGGTGGCGGCGGTGAAGAAAGCCTTGGCGGGGGGCGACCACTACGTCGAGGTGTACCGCGACGTGCTGTGGGCGCTGCTCAACGCGAAGGAGTTCGCCTTCAACCACTGACGGGCGACAAAGTACTCCGCACCCTCCGGGTGCGGTTCTGTGTCCGCACCCGGAGGGTGCGGAGTACTTTATCGACACCTACTTCGCCCGGCGTTTCGCCCGCTCTTCCCACACCCATTGCACGGTCAGGCCCACGCCCAGCACCGCTGCCGCCCACTGGTAGAACGTCAGCCCCCACGCCCACTCCGGCTCCGGGCGGATGTACTCGCTGAGGAAGCGGTACACGGAATACGCGATCAGGTAGAGTTGCAGCCGGTGCCCGATCAGCCAGTTCAATTTCAGCAGCGAAAGCACCACCGCCGCCATGCCCAGGTGAAACAGGCTCTCGTAGATCTGCGTCGGGTGCCGCGTCACGCCGTCGCCGAAGTCCACGCCCCACGGCACACTCGTCTCGACGCCGGCACAGCAGCCGTTGAAGAAGCACCCCCACCGGCCGATGGCGATTGCTGCTGCCAAGGGCAGTGCGAATGAGTCGCCCGTCTTCACCTTCACGCCGAGGATCAGCTTCACCAGTTCCACAGCCAGGTACGCGCCGATCAGCCCGGTGGTGATCGTCTTGCCGTCGGCCAGCCACGGTACGAATGCCGTGTCGGCCCCGATCAGGAAGGGCAACTTGGCGGCGAACACCCCGCCGACGAACCCGGCCCCGGCCAGGGCGAACCGCTGCCCCCGCGAGAGGGCGGCGACGGCGGGGTTCTTGGGCATCCGCCAGCGGACGAGCAGGAACACCCCCGCCGCCAGCAGCATGAACAGGGCGTACAGCAGGCGTGGGAGTTCGAGCGGGGGCATGTATCATTCAGCCCGGCATGGGCGGCCAGCGGGTGGCGAGCAGGGGGTGAGCGGCCCGCAGGCGGTTCCAGGCGGCCGCGAGGGTCGGGTCGGCGGTCGCCGCACCGGCGAACGTGCGGCCGATGTCGTCCACCGCCGCCCACGCCGCCGCCAGTTCGTGGTTCAGTTCCGGGAACAGGCTGCCACTCGGGTGGTTGCGGCTGACGTGGATGGGCGGCAGGTGGCGGTCGGCCGGGTCGAACGAGGCGACGATCAGCCCGTCCCCGCTGAACGACTCGGCGACCCCGTGTTCGACCAGCACGTGCCCGCCGTGTTGGCGGATGAACTCCAGGCAGTGCTGGTGCGTGAGCGGCGAACCGGAGATGGCGTGGTGGTGGGTCGACACGACGGCGAACCGCACCCGCCCACTCGCGATGGCCCGCGCCGCCCCGTGCAGCATCTCCAGTTCGGCCCCCTGAATGTCGGCGAACAGCACCTCCAACCGGGGGACGGCGTACCGGTCGAGCAGGTCGTCCACGCACACCTGCGGCACCAGTTGCGGGTTCGGGTCGGTCTCGCAGTAGAACGGCTGCGGTGGAGCGGACACCCGCCCGACGCTCGCCCGCTCGAACTCGCCGGCCACCCGGTTCAGGGCGAAGTTCCGCCGGCCGGTTTCGATGTTCACCGGGTCCGGCTCGACGAGCAGCAGGCGGGCGTTCGGTACCGTCGCCGCGAACCAGAGCGAGTAGTACCCCCAGTTGCTGCCCAGTTCGAGCATCGTCCCGCCGGCCGCCGCGTGCCTCAGCAGTTGGTGGAACGCCCACTCTTCTTGCGGCTCGTGGTGCCCGCGGGCCAGGCGGATGAGTTCGGTCATCCACTGGCCGCAGTACCCGTCTTCGATCACCCGCACGCCGTTGTGCATCAGTTGGTAGCGGGTGCCGTCGGCCGCGGTGAACGTGCCGCCGGCGCCGGGCACCTTCGGCACCGGGTCGCAGTCCCGGCAGCGGAGCGTCATCAGCGTCCGCGCCTTCAAACTGGGGATGATGTCGAACGGAGCGAGGTGCGTGGCCGGGTCGCCAGGGGGGGGCGAGTTGGGCGGGTCGGTCGGCACGGCGGACGGGGTGAACACAATGGCGGGGTCGGCTCGACCGGCGGCCACCAGGCAGTTCTCACTCCCCGGCAGGTCGCCGGCCGCTTCGAGCAGCGCCGCCAGCACCAGCAGGGAGCGCACGTCGCCGCCCACGTCGTCGCGGTCGCGGAAGTAAATGGCGTTCGCCCACGACAGCCGCCCGTCCCCGACCGGGTGCCAGACGGGGTGCGAGTCGTAGGCGGCCATGCCGAATCGCTGGTCGCCGGCCAGCCGCCCGCTCGGCCGCTCGGAGTAATGGGCGAGGGAGTCGAGCCGCCACAGGCGGAACCCGCGGCCGCGGAGGAAGGCGTCCACCTCGGCGAACAGCGGTTGCCCGTCGTACATCGGGCTGAACATCACCTCGGCCTCGATGCCCAGGCAGCCGGCCAGCAGCCGCTCGCTGCCGGTCAGGATGTCCAGTTCGGCCCCTTGCGTGTCCAGTTTGATGAAGTCCACCCGTTGCACGCCTTCGCTTTCGGCCCAGTGGTCGAGAGTGGTGAGCGGGACGGTGGCGGTGCCGACCGGCTCGATGAACGGCCGCAACAGGGGGAACCGCTCCCGCATCCACTCGTTCGGGGGGAACAGGGAGGCGCACGCCGGCTCGCGGGTCAGGTGCAGGGTGGCCGGCCCGGTGCGGCGGCCGAGGGCGGACGGGACAAACCGGCAGGCGGTCGGGTCGAAGGCGGCGTTCAGGCGGGCGCACTCGGTGGCGTCCGGCTCGAACCCGATCAGGCGGGCGAGCGGGTCGAGGCGGAACCACGCCTGCTCCGCCCCCCACCGCGCGCCCACGTCCACCACGGTGACGGCCCGCCGGCCGAGGCGGGCGAGGGCGAGGGCGAACGCCGACGACGGGCGGGCGGGCGGACTCATTCCCGGAAGCTCCATGAGACGGGCACTACCCCGGCGTGACGGCGAGCGACTTCCGCCCCGGCACCGCCGGCCGATCCGCCAGCGGGGGCAACGGCAGGTGGCCGTCGCGGTAGAGCGTGTTGTATGTGCAGAACGGCACCACATGCCCGCTCGGCAGCACGTGGGCGATGCAGCACTTCATCGCCTGACGGGTGTCGAACGTGTGGGCGTCCAGGAAACTGGTGAGCGTGACGCGGAACACCTGCTCGCCGTTCAGTTGCTCGGCGAGTGCTTTGGCCAGGAAGTCGGACTCGGGCGTCGGGGCGGGGCCGCACCCGCTCGGCCCGCACCCGCAGTCGCCCACGCTGCTCAACACCGCCGCCGCGATCTGCTTCGCCCGCGCCGGCGTGTACACGATGCTGTTGGCGATCAGGTCGAGGTGCGGCCTCACGTCGATCAGCCGGTTGATGGGCGTGACGCCGCCGTCGCCGCGGTACAGGTACGCCAGCATGTGGCAGTTCGGGTGGGCGCACGGCAGCGGCATGAAGTCGGTCACTTCCAGCATGCCGGCGGTCTGGCCCACCAGCCCTTTCACCAGGTCGGGCATGGTGGCCCGGTTCTCCAAATCCTCCGGCCGCGTGTGCCGCCCGCAGAACGTGGCGAGCTGATAACTCACCCCGCGGACGATCTTCTGGCTCAGCCCGAACGTCAGCACCGCCCCGACTTCGTGCAGGTTCGTGTCGGCCGCCACGGTACACACGAGCGTGGTGCGGATGCCGAACTCGGCCAGCACCTCCAGCGCCGCCCGCTTCACGTCGAGCAGTTCCTCGCCGCGGAGCGCCTTGTGCGTGGCCGGGTCGAAGCCGTCGAATTGCAGGTAGATTTCCAGCCGGTCGCGCATGGGGGCGAGCGCTTCCACCAGCTTGCGGTCCTTCGCCAGCCGGATGCCGTTGGTGTTGATCATCACCGCCTGGATGGGCTGCTCGTAGGCGTACCGCACCATGCGGGGCAGGTCCGGGTGCAGCGTCGGCTCGCCGCCGGAGATTTGCAGCACGTCGGCCACTCCTTCCATCTCCACCAGCCGGTCCACCATTCCGGTGAACGTGTCGAAGCTCACGTGCGTGCCGCCCGGCCCGCTCTCGGCGAAGCACATCGGGCACTTCAGGTTGCACCCGCTGGTGATCTCCACCAGGGCGACGCAGGTGTGCTGCTCGTGCTCGGGGCAGATGCCGCAGTCGTGCGGGCAGCCCTTGTCGCTGTCGGTGGCGTACTTCTTCGGCTGGCGGGCGGGGCGGGCGAACTCGTTGCGGTCCCAGTAGTCCACGTCGGAGCAAACAAAGTCGTCGAACGCCCCGTGCTCCGGGCACCGCTTGCGGAGGTACACCCGCTTGTCGCGGACGACGATTTTTGCGTCCACCCGCCGCCGGCAGTGCGGGCACAGGCTGTGGGTGGTGCCGAGGAAGGTGTAGTCGCGGGTGGACATTAGTGGAACCCCCCGTTGCAAATCAGGATGACGAACCCGACGAAGGCGCACGGGATCAGCACGATCAGCGCGAGGATGATCACGATGGTCAAAAGTATGGCTTTTCTGACCCTCCGGGCCTTGGTTTGGCATGCGTCGGAGGCCCGGTTCAGGTCTCCGACATCGTTCCCCTCCCGCGAGTCGCCCTCCGAGTCGTCGGAGCTGTCGAACGTGCGCTCGGCTCGCGGCGGGGGGTCTTCGGACGGCTCGGACATGGTCTGACCTCCAAAGTGCGATCTCACTCTATGCCGACCGTGGCAGGAGACCAATCGGCCGGCCGGGATCAGCGGAATCGGCCGTTGCAACGGAGGAAGAAGAACCCGCCGAGGGCGCACGGGATGACGGCGAACAAGCCGACCAGGACGGGCAGCAGGAGGGTCGGCGGCGGGGCGGAGTCGCTCATGACTACCTCAGCATGAGGGCACAGGCGCCCAACAGCAGCCCGCAAATAGCGAACGGCGTGAGGGTGGCGACGAGGACGATGATGAGGGTGGTCCGCCGGCGGCGCTTGGCGTCCTCCTCCGCCCGGCGATCTTCCTCGACTGAATCGTACCGCGAGTCGGCGGTCGAGTCGTACCCCGACTCGTCGTCGGCCCGGTGGGCCATCGGCGGCGGGTCGGGCGGGTCTTGCGAGTCCGACGGCTCGGCCATGACAGCGACCTCGGAGGGGTGAACGGTGCGCGCCGGGCCGGGTTATGGTATCCGCAGGTCGCGGCACGCCTGCTCGTAGCTCCCTTCCAGGTCGAGCGGGATGGAGTGGGTGTCCGACAGCCAGAGCGGCAGCGTGGGCAGCAACTGGCCGACGGCGAGGGTGTGGGACCAGGTTTCGAGAATGGTCTTCTCCCCCCGCGTCCCCCGCTCCACCTGCCGGCACGAGGCGGCGTAGGTCGGCGGCGGGTCGGCACTCATCGGGTCGGCCGTCGGGTGGCCGAGAATGGCCATCAACTCGGCGTACAGGTTGAAGTGTTTGACGGTGACGAGGTCGATGACACTCACCGCCACCCCGCGGCGGATCATCTCGGCACACTTGGCCACGAACAGCGTCCGACTCTGCGGGCGGTCCTTGTTCGCCGGGCTGACGATTTCAATTGCCGCCACCAGCGTCCGCTCCCGCTCGACGTCGTACACCCGCACGGCGTACTCGTACTCGCCGGCCGATTCCGTTTCGACCGCCACCGTCGGCTCGGCGGCCACCCACGGCAGGGTCGCCACCCCGCCGTCGTTGGCAGCGGATCGGAAACCGGGGGTGTCATCGTACTCGTAGGTGGACACGTCGATCTCATACATCGCGCCGAGGTGAACCCGCGGCTCGGCGACGAAGCCGGCCGGCAGTTGCGCCTGGACCCGCCGGATTATCTCCGTCGGCCACATGGCGTGGAATCCCTCCCACGAGCTGCGCTTGCTCACCGGCGGGCGGAAGTGGTCGCGGAGCGGCATGACGGTTCCTCCGGTACGATTCTACCACCTGTCAGTATTCGGCGTTCCCCGGAGTGCGGGGGAACGGGATGACGTCGCGGATGTTCGCCATGCCGGTGAGGAACAGCAGGGTGCGCTCCAGGCCCAGGCCGAAGCCGGCGTGCGGGACGGTGCCGTACCGCCGCAGGTCCGAGTACCAGTTGTACCCTTCGGGGTGCAACCCGGTCTCTCGCATTCGCTCTTCCAGCACGTCCAGCCGCTCCTCCCGTTGGCTGCCGCCGATGATCTCGCCCACGCCCGGCACCAGCACGTCCATCGCCCGCACCGTCTTGCCGTCGTCGTTCACCCGCATGTAGAACGGCTTCAGCGTCCGCGGGTAGTCGTACAGGATGACCGGCTGCTTGAAGTGCTGTTCGGTCAGGAACCGCTCGTGCTCGGATTGCAGGTCGCTCCCCCAACTCACCGGGTAGTCCCACGTCTTCCCGCTCTTCGTCAGGATGTCCACCGCCTCGGTGTACGACACCCGCAGGAACGGCTGCGTGGTGATGGCGTGCAGGCGGTCGAACAGCCCCTTGTCCACCCGCTCGGCGAAGAACTTCAGGTCTTCGTCGCACTTGGCCAGGGCGTCGGTCACGATCCGCTTGAGGAACGCCTCGGCCAGGTTCATGTTGTCGGTCAGGTCGGCGAACGCCACTTCCGGCTCGATCATCCAGAACTCGGCCAGGTGCCGCGGGGTGTTCGAGTTCTCGGCGCGGAAGGTGGGGCCGAACGTGTACACCTTGCCCAGCCCGCAGGCGAACGCCTCCGCCTGGAGCTGCCCGCTCACCGTCAGGAACGCCGGCTTGCCGAAGAAGTCGCGGGCGTAGTCGGTCTTGCCCTCCGCCTTCGGCGGCTTGTCCGGGTCGATGGTGGTGACGCGGAACAGCTCCCCGCCGCCCTCGCAGTCGCTGGCCGTGATGATCGGCGTGTGGATGTAGAAGAAGCCCCGTTCGTCGTAGAAGTCGTGGATGGTCTTCGACACCCGGTGCCGCAGGCGGGCGATGCCGCCGAACGTGTTCGTGCGGGGCCGCAGGTGGGCGATGGTGCGGAGGAACTCGTAGGTGTGCCCTTTCTTCTGGAGCGGGTAGCTCTGGGCATCGGCATCACCGAGCAGTTCCACCTTCGCCGCGTGGATCTCCGTCGCCTGCCCCTTCGCCGGCGACGCCTTCACCTCCCCTTCCACGGCCACGCTCGCCCCGACCGACAGCTTCTTGACCACGTCCTCGTAGTTGGGCAACTCGCCCGCCGCCACCACCTGCACGTTCCCCTGGCACGACCCGTCGTTCACCTCGACGAAGCTGAACCCGCCCTTCGAGTCGCGGCGGGTGCGGACCCACCCGCACAGGCGGACGGTGCGGCCGACGGCCTCGGCCCGGCGGGCGTCCGCCACGCTGATCGTGTCCATCCGAATGCCCCTGAATGTGGTGCGTACTGATGGGGGCGATTGTACGAACCGCCGGCGTGCCCCACTCACACGGGCGGCGGGTCGGGGAACTCGACGCCGGCGTAGAGGTCGGCCAGGGGCACCTGAACGGGCACCGAGGAGAAGGCCAGCACCGCCTCCAATCCGACGAACGACGTGTAGCCCCAAGTCCCGTCCGCTTGCCGCACGAACCGCTCCACCACCGCCTCGTCCTGGGCCACCAGGACGTACTCGGTCAGGCTGGGCACCTGCTGGTAGTTGCGGAACTTCGCCCCGCGGTCGTACCGCTCGGTGGACGGGGAGAGCACCTCCACGATCACCCGCGGGTTGGTGATGGTGTCCTCGTCGTCCTCCATGCTCTCGACCTCCCCGCACACGATGAGCAGGTCCGGGTAGGTGTACAGCCCGGTGCGGTCCACCAGCACCCGCTGGTCGCTGGAGAACGTCTGACACGGCCCGCTCAGCAACTGCGAGCCGATGCGGATGATCAGGTTATCCTTCACCCGGTTGTGCGGCCGGCTGGCCCCGGCCATGGCGAACATCTCGCCGTTGAAGAACTCGCTCTTGAACTCCGCCTTCTTCTCGATGGCCAGGTACTCGGCGGGGCTTAACTTGCGCTTCGGCACGGCGGACATGCGCGTCTCCTCCGGGGGTTGATGCCATCATACCGCCGGTTGCCCGCGAAGTGTCTCGACAGTAAGACATCCTCTTCCGACCCTCTCCGTTCTCCGCGAGTCCTGTTCCTCATGACCACTTCCGTCACCCGGCTGATGGGCCTCGGCCTGACCCCCGGCAAACTCCGCGGCCTGCAACGCATTAGCAACCCGAACGGCACGCTGACGATGGTCGCCACCGACCAGAACGGCAGCATGATCTCGATGATGAAGAAGGCGACAGGCAAGGAGCCGACCTTCGCCGAGATCGGCGACGCCAAGGTGATGCTCTCCCGCGCGCTCGCCCCGCACTGCTCCGGCCTGCTGGTGGACGGCAAGTACGGGTACTGGAGCACGGTGGCCGCGCACGCGGTGCCGGCCACCACCGGCCTGCTCATCCGGGTGGAGGTGTCGGGCGGGGAGAAGAACGCCGCCGGCGCGCCCATCGGGGCAGTCGAGCCGGGCTGGAGCGTCGGCAAGATCAAGCGGTGCGGGGCCGACGCAGTGAAGCTGCTCGCCCAGTTCGAGCCGGCCGAGTTCGACAGCGCCGAGCGGAACTTCCAGTTCACCATGCAGATGCACGACGAGTGCATCAAGCACGACATCCTCTTCCTGCTGGAGCCGCTGCACTTCCCGTACAACGGCGAGGACGCCAAGAGCGAGAGCGTGCTCAAGCGGAAGGCGAGCACGGTGATTGACACCGCCCACTACCTGAGCCGCTACTGCGACATCTACAAGGCCGAGTTCCCCGGCACGATGGGCGTGGAAAGCGACAGCCAACTGATGGACAACCTGAAGAAGCTGAACGACGTGTGCGTCAAACCGTGGGTGCTGCTGAGCGCCGGGGTGGACTACGACAAGTACAAGAAGCAAGTCGAGATGGCGATGAAGGCGGGGGCGAGCGGCATCCTCGGCGGGCGGGCGTTCTGGAAGGAGTTCTTCGAGTACAAGACCCCCGCCGAGCGGCAGAAGTTCGCCGAGACGGAGTGCGTGCGGCGAGTGCAAGAGACCGACGCCATCGTGAAGACGGGCACCCCGTGGTTCGCCAAGTACGGGCTGAGCACGGAAGACCTGCACGGCATGCGGGCGAGCGACGGGTGGCACGCCCGGTACGGCGGCGGGGTCGCCGGCGCGAGCGGCAAGGTGGACCCGAACAGCGTGTACTAAAATGTACTCCGCACCCTCCGGGTGCGGTTCATCCGGAACCGCACCCGGAGGGTGCGGAGTACATTCCCGATGCTCGGCGAGTGCAAGACCCCCGGCGGCAAGCTGGTGAGCGTGACCCTCGAAGTGGTCGCCCACCGCCTTGCCGCCGTTCGCGTTCGCGGCGACTTCTTCGTCCACCCCGAACCGCGGGCGGGCGAAGTGCTCGCCGCCATTTCCGCCGAACTGACCAACGCCCCGGCCGACCTCGACGTGCCGGCCCTGGCGGCGCGTGTGCGGGCCGCCATCCCATTCGGCGTGGAGTTGCTCGGCACATCGCCGGAAGCGATTGCGGTCGCCGTTCGACGTGCCGTCACAGGTGATCCGGACGTTCACGACGCCCCGGCCATCGACCGCATCGGCGCCTTCACGTCCGAAGAGATCGACCGGCTGACGGCGAACTGGAAGCAACTCCCGTGGCGGCTGATTCCCGAAGTGCCGCTGTCGCCGGCCATGAACGTGGCACTGGATGAAGTGCTGACCGACGCGGTGTCTCGTAGCCGCGTGGCCGAGGCGCGCGCCGCCGACCAAGACCCGCGCGGCGACCGGGGGCCGGTGCCAAACCCCCCCCCCCAACGCAGG
>JANNDF010000400.1:0-2085 GCA_031387445.1 Planctomycetia bacterium | reverse complement strand
ACCCCTGCCGCTCGATCTGCCGGAGTTTCTCGCGGTCGTCGGTCGTCAGTTTCAGTGCGGCAGCCACCTCCGGGCGGTCGAACGCCTTCGGACCGCGGAACTGCAGAAACACCTGGTCCAGTCGTCGGCTCTGGGCGTCGGTCAACAGCGGGCGGATGTCGGTGTCCAGCCGTTTGGCGTGTTCCAGTACGCGAGCGTTCATCTGTTCGGGTGACATCTTCCCGAGCCGGCCGAAGTCCAAGTTGTTGGCGTTCAACACCCGGACGACCTCCCCCACCACCGACTTGGTCAGCTTCAGTTCCTCTTGCACGTCCGGCCGGCGGAGCAACTCCAACCGGCCGGCGCCGGCCATGACCGCCAGGTCGGACAGAATGCCGGACACCTGATCCCGCACCGCTTTCAAGTCCTCCACCGCCGTCGGGTCGTCCTTCCGCAGTTCGATGAACTCTCGGTAGTATTCGAGGGCGGTTTGCAGCATCCGCTGCCGCAGGCCTTCCTGCACCGGGTCGTTGCCCAGGTCCTCGTTGGCCACGCGGATGTGCTCGTCGGCCAGCCGGCGGGCGATCCGGAACCGCTCCTCGGCTTCCGCCGTCCGCAGCTTCTCTCGGGCGAGGGCGTCGTCGGCGTCCTGCTTGGCTTTCGCCACCACCGCCAGCGCGTCGTCGGCCCGCTGCTTCTCGCCGGCCACGACGGACAGCGCGTCCTCCGTCTGCCGCTTCGCGGTGCTCACCACCGCCGTGCTGATGCCGAACCCGACGGCGGTGAGCAAGAGGACGACCAGCCCGGCGTAGGTGTACGCCGGGTGGCGGCGGAGCCACTTGCGGGTGTGGTCGAGGGGCGTCGGGCGTCGGGCCAGGATGGGGCGGTCGTCGAGGAACCGTCGCAGGTCGGCGGCGAACTCGCCGGCGGAGGCGTACCGCTCGGCGGGAAGTTTCGCCACCGCCTTCAGCACGATCGTTTCCAACTCCGGTGGGATGTTCTTGTCGTGCGCCCGCGGCGGCACCGGCTCTTCGTTGATGATGCGGTACAGCAGCGACTGGCGGTCGGTGTCGGGGAAGATGGGTTGGAGGGTGAGCAGTTCGTAGAGGGTGGCACCGAGGCTGTACACGTCGGTGCGGTGGTCCACGTCGGTGCGGCGGCCGGTGGCCTGTTCCGGACTGCTGTACCGCAGCGTGCCGAACACGTCGCCGGTGCGGGTGACGTTCGCCTCGGCCTGCACCTGGGCCAGTCCGAAGTCCGTCACCCACACCGTGCCTTTGGCGTCGAGCAGCAGGTTGGCCGGCTTGATGTCGCGGTGGATGACGCCGGCGTCGTGAGCGTATTCCAGAGCGTCGGCCACCTGGGCCGCGAAGCGGGCGGCGGTGGCGAACGCGGAGCGGTCGCGGCGGCTGGTGGCGACGGTTGCGGTGTGCGGAGTCGGCTTGCTCGCCTCGGTGGAGCGATACCCCACCAAGTCCACGGTCGATTCGCCCACGGTCGGCGGCTTGTCGTCCCGCAACTCGCGGATGACGGCGTCGAGCGGGCGGCCGTCGATCAACTGCATGGCGTAGTAGTGCGTGCCGCGGTCTTGGCCGACGGCGTACACCGGCACGATGTTCGTGTGGTGAAGTTGAGCCGCAGCGTGTGCTTCCGTCTTGAACCGCTGAAGGTGTTTCGCATCCAGTCCGGCGGCGAACGGGAGCACCTTCAGCGCCACCCGCCGGCCGAGGGACAACTGGACCGCCTCGTACACCACGCCCATCCCGCCGCGGCCGATCTCGCGGACGATGCGGAAGTCGCCGAGCGGTTCGGGAGACGTGTCCGGCGGGGGTGGGGCAGGGGGGTGAGGGCGGAAGGCAATGCCTGCGGCGTGGGCCAACTCGACCCCGTCCAGGCACTCAGCGACCTCGGCGCGCAGTTCCGGGAATCGGGTCTCGTACCCAGCCCGTACCGGGGTGCGGCCGGCTTCCAGCTCCGCCAGATATTCCCGGGCCACTGTGAGTACCCGCGGGTCGTCGTCGTCGATCATGGCGCACCTCAAGTCTCAAAGAGAGTGTCGCCGCCACGCTCCGCGGGGCGGAAGTGTTGACCGCCCCGCGGAGCGTG
>JANNDF010000392.1:0-6904 GCA_031387445.1 Planctomycetia bacterium | reverse complement strand
CCCCCCGACCGCCCAGAGGGACACCCCCATGCGCCGACTTTTGGCCCTGTTGTTCGCCACCGTTCTCTGTTCGCCCGCGTTCGCCTTCCTGCCGCCGAACTACGACGACGCCCCGCTGCGGGCGGTGTGTGCCGTGGACCGGTTGCACGTCGTCGCGGTGGGCGACCACGGCGTGGTGTGGCAGACGCTCGACGGTGGCAAGACGTGGGACCGCATGAAGAGCGGGAGCAAAGCCAGCCTGCGGGCGGTCTGCTTCGTGGACGAACTGCAAGGGTGGGCGGTGGGTCGCACCGAACGGGCGAGTGATACAAGTGTCGGCACGGTGCTCAAGACGAGTGACGGCGGATTGACGTGGGAGGAAGCCACCGACACACCGCTGCCGGGGCTGAACGTGGTGAAGTTCTTCGACGAGAAGACGGGCATCGCCGCCGGCGACGGCACGTTCGCCGCCCCGAGCGGGCTGTTCGCCACCGCCGACGGCGGCAAGACGTGGCTGGCCATCCCCGGCTCACGGGCGACAAGCTGGGTGAGCGGAGAGTTCGTCAATCTAAGTACCGGCACGCTTGTCAACTCGGAAGGCGAGGCGCGGTATTACATCAAGGGAAAGGTTGATCCGGAACGCCGCTACGACGCGCAAACTGTTCGGGCCGTTAGCCCAGGTGTGGGCAGTGCGGCCGTGGGTGATGCGGGTGAGATCCACGTTGACATGATGTGGCGGACCGACAAACTCCAACCGAAAGAGTTTGCGGACCTGAATTTGAAGGCCATCACACGGAGTGGGAAGACGGCATGGGCGGCCGGTTCGCCAGGCTCCGTGGTGATGCGGGGAACCGGGACCGGACATGGCGGGATGCCAACTCCGCGGAACTGGGACACCTTCAAAACCGGCTGGAACCTGCCGATTCACGCCCTGGCCGCGGCGAACGAATCCGACGTGTACGCGGTCGGCGAACTCGGCGCGATCCTGAAGTCGAGCGACGGCGGGAAGACTTGGACGCTGCAACGGGCCGGCGGTCAGCGGTCGGCGGTGCTGTTCGCGCACGCCTTCGCCAAGAACGTGCCGCTGGATGCGATGGCTGCACTCGGCGGGCGTGACGGGTACTTCACTGCTGCGACCACCTTCTGCGACGCCGACGACTTCCGCCTGAGTGCGGCCGTGCGGATGGCCGGCGGGGTGGGCAGCGAGAGCGGCCGGCGGTTCACCGTGCCAAGCCTGCTGGCCGACGCCAAGCCGGAGGAACTGCTCGCCCACTGGGGCAAGGACGCCGAAGAGAAGCTGGTGCGGCAGATGGTGCTGGCGTTCCGCATGTGGCAGCCCGAAGTGGTGGTGTCGGACTTCGTGAGCACGACCACCGGCCCGGCCGAGCAACTGGTGCTGAAGGCCGCACAGAAGGCGTTCAAGCTGGCCGAAGACCCGAAGGCTTACCCGGAACAAATCGAGACGCTCGGGCTGAAACCGTTCGGGCCGAAGAAGCTGTTCGCCATGTGCCCGCCGGCCGATGCGCACATCAAGATGGATCAGACCACGTTCGCCCGCACCCTCGTGGACACCCCGCAAGGGTACAGCGAAAACGCCTTCGGCGTGCTCGGCGACAAGCTCAGCCCGCCGGCCGCCCGCGGGTTCGTGTTGGTGTCGCACCGCGTGCCCGGTTGCGAGAAACACACGGAGTTGACGGCCGGTTTCGAGTTCGCCGAAGGGGGCACGGCCCGGCGGAAGTTGCCGCAGTTCGGCGGTGGCTTCGAGGAAGCGTTCAAGCGCGCTCAGTCGGCGTCCGATCAGCGGCGAACGCTCGAAGCGGTGCTGCTCGGGGCCGACAGTTCGATCAAGCTGGAAGCGGCCGTCGGGCAGGTGGGCCGGGCGCTGCAGAAGATGCCGGACGACTTCGCCTGCCGCACGGCGGTGGGCCTCGGTCGGCAGTTGGCCGAACAAGGGAAGTGGACCGCCGCCCGCGAAGTGTACCTGATCGCCGCCGGTCGGTACGGCTCCTTCAACGAAGCGAACGAAGCCGTGCGGTGGCTGGTGCGGCACTACGCCAGCGGCGAAGCGCGGCGGCGGGCGGAGACCGCCGGCGTCAGTAACGAGGTGGTGATTCAGGCCGGCGGGCCGCAGCCGATCAAGTTCACCGACGGCGAAACGGCGCAGGTGTGGGCGAAGGGGTGCCTGGAGCTGGAAGAGAAGCTGAAGGCATTCGGCACCAGTGCGGCCCGCGACCCGGCGGTGATGCTCTCGACACTGAATGCCAAGCGGTCGCTCGGCCGCACCGGCGACACCGCCGAACAGGTGGCCGCATACTTCAAGACGGCCGCCGGCGCGAAAGACCTGAAACCGGGCGAAGACCTGTGGCGGGACTGCCTGGCGGCCGAACTGTGGCTGAACAACCGCGAGGCGGTGGCCCAGCCGAAGCCGTTCGCCCTGTGCCCGAAGACGCCCGCCCGCCCGCACCTGGACGGCAAACTGGACGACGAGTGCTGGAAGGGTATCAAGCCGCTCGGCCTGGAAAACGTGAGCGGGACCGGGATGAAGGAGTACGGCACGAAGGCGTACTTCACCTGCGACGACGACTACCTCTACTTCGCGGTGGAATGCACGCACCCGGCGGGGAAGGGGTTGCCGAAGGCGGAGAAGCGGCGGCGGGACGACGACCTGCGGGGCAAGGATCGCGTGGACATCGTGCTCGACCTGGACCGCGACTACCAGACGTACTACCGCCTGCAAGTCGATCAGCGGGGGTGCGTGGCCGACGACTGCACCGGCGACGCGACGTGGAACCCGAAGTGGTTCGTGGCGACCGAGCCGACCGACACCGGCTGGACGGCCGAGATCGCCATCCCGCGATCCGAACTGACCGGCGGGGCGTTCAAACCGGGCACCACCTGGGGCATGAACGTGACGCGGGTGGTGCCGGGCGTGGGCTGCCGCACGTGGAGCGGCCCGGCCGACGCCACCCCGAAGCCGGAAGGCCTGGGGCTGATGCAGTTCCATGAGCGGAAGTAGCCGTCGGCAGTGCTCTGCTCGCTCCGCGAGCGGTCTTTGTTGAACCCGCTCGCGGAGCGAGCAGAGCACACAAGCCCACTCGCGGAGCGAGTGGACCACTACTTCAACTTCTCGAACGGCTCATTCCCCAGCGGGTACTTCTTCCAGTCCTTGTAGTCGAAGTGCCACCACTCGGCCTCGTACACGCTGTAGCCCTCGGCCGCCATCGCGCTCCGCAGCAGTTCGCGGTGCCACCGCTGGCGGCTGGTGGTGCCGGGGTACTCGGGGTACGAGCGGTCCGAGAACTCGTCGTACCCGCCGGGCATGGCCACCGGCTTGCCGGTCTTCAGGTCCACCAGCGTCAGGTCGACCGCACACCCGCGGTTGTGCCGAGACCCCTTCGACGGATCGGCCACGAAGGTGTGGAACTTCTCCGGCGTGGCGTCCCAGAACATCTTGGTGACGTGCCACGGGCGGTAGCCGTCGAACACCATCAGGCCGTAACCCTTCTCCTTCAGCGCCGCCTGCACGCGGTTCAGGGCTTCCGCCGCCGGCTTCTGCATGAACGCCTTCGCGGTGGTGTAGAACGGCTCGCTCAGGAAGTTGTTGGTCGTCGCGTACCGGATGTCCAGCTTCACGCCGTCCACCACCTTTTCCAGATCGACCAACTCTGATGCGCGGAACTCGCCCTTCTCTTCCGGCGGGGTGGCGGCCAGCGCCGCCTTCCGCAGGTCGGCCAGCTTGGCGGTCGGCGTGACTTTGAACGTCTCGCCGTCCTCGCCGTCGATCTTCCGCCGCTTGAACAGCACGTTCGCCGCCGTCACGCCGGTCGCCGTACCAGACTTGTCGCGGGTGAACACCAGCTTCTCGCCGTGGTACATGCCGCGGTCGGGCGGGAAGGCGAAGACGTTCTCGCCCTCTTCCGTCAGCGGGTTGATCTCGGTCCACTCGATGAGCGCGTGGAGTTGGCCGTCCTTCTCGTAGATGAACAGCGTGTTGTGGTCCCAGCCGTACTCGCCGATTAGCCCCGCCCACTTCGCCGGCACCTCGGCGGGCGGGGTGGCGGTCGGCTTCTCGCGGGTGTAGGTGCGGCCGGCGACGGTCAGTTTGTCGCCCTTGACGGTGAACGGCGGGCCGAACGCCTCGACGTCGTCGGCCGTCAGCCCGTCGGCCGTTTTGCGCAGTTGGAAGCGGTGCCCGCCGCGGCTCGGCGTCACGTACACTTTGCCGAACGACTCGCTCACGTCGGCCCAGCGGTCGTCGCTGCGGTAGCGGCCGACTAGCGCCTTCGCCCCGTCCGCCGGGATGGGCGCGGTTTCCACCACCTTCGGCAGCGGCTTGCCGCCCTTCGCCGCGAGCATCAGCCGCAGGGCGTCGTTGGCGATGCGAGTCGTGACGGCGTTCGACACGTCCCGCGCGCTGCACACGATCACGCCGAGTTTGCTGTCGGGCAGCATGGCGAGTTCGGTGGCGAACCCGTAGACGGCCCCGCCGTGCCCGATCCGCTTCTGGCCGTCGAGGTCGCCGACGACGAACCCCAGCCCGAACCCCTGCTTGTCGTCCGGCTTGGCGAACTGGAGCTTGAACATCTCCGCGATGGTCTCCTTCTTCAGCAACTGCCCGCTCTTCGTCGTGCCGTCGGCGAACAGGCAGTTCATGAACTTGCTCAGGTCGCCGACCGTGCTGTACATGCTGCCGGCGGGCGACGTGCCGAGCTGGAACAGCGGGGCCGGGAACTCGCGGCCGTGGTAGCTCCACATCACGGCAGAGGCGAGGTTCTTCTTCACGCCGGGGGTGATCTCGAACGACGAGTCGTTCATCCGCAGCGGGTCGAGCACCGCCTTGCTCAGGTACGTCTCGAACTTCACCCCCTGCGTCTTCTCCAGCACCATGCCGACGACCGCGATGGCGGCGTTCGAATACTTGATCCGCTCGCCCGGCGGGTAGACCAGGTCGATGCCGTTCACGCTCTCCACCGTCTTCGCCAGCGTCGGCTCGGTGGGGTCGAAGTAGTTGCCGATGGGAGATTCGCGGATGAGGCCGGAACGGTGGGCCATCAGGTGCCGCAACGTCACCTCCGTCTTGTTGTGCGGGTTCTTCGGCTGGAACGTGGGCAGGTACTTGCTCACGGGGGCGTCGAGGTCGAGTAGCCCCTGCTCGACCAGCCGCATGATGGCCACGTCGGTGAACAGCTTGGACACCGAGCCGACGCGGAAGACGGTCTTGTCGGTGGCCGGCACCGTCTTGGCGGCGTCCTGGTGGCCGACGGCGTGGGTCCAGATCACCGTCTGGTCGTCCACGATGGCGACGGCGAGCGCGGGCAGGTCTTTGTCTTTGGCTTCACGTTCGACGAGCGCCTTCAGTTGCTCGACCGCCGGCGCGTAGCGGTCGGCCGGCTTCTGGGCGAAGGCGGGAGCTGCGAGAGCGAGGGCGAGAACCACGACGGGGAAACGCATGGGTATTTCCTGGTGAACCCCGGCAGTGATGCCGGGGGTGGTTGGTTTCGGGGTTCAATTCAGACAGGACACGGATGAAGAGGATGAAGACAGGGATGAAGAGGATCAGAAGAAGTGATTGGTTCGGATCCTCTTCATCCCTGCTTGTTCCGTGTCATCCGTGTCCCTCCTGTTGAACTCCCGACTCGATCACTTCTTCCCGTTCATCTCGGCCGACACCTTCTCGGCGTCCTTCAGCACCCGCAGCACGTTCCCGCCGAGCACCTTCTTGATGTCCGCGGCCTTGTACCCGCGGTTCAGCAGTTCCTGCGTGATGTACGGGTAGCAGTCCACCCCTTCCAACTGCTCGGGCGTCTTGCCGATGCCGTCGTAGTCCGACCCCAACCCGACGTGATCGACGCCGGCCATCTTGATGATGTGCTCGATGTGATCGACCACGTCGTGAACGCTCCCGCGGGGGAAGTCGTTCTCCTTCTGCCACGCCTTGATTGCCTCGCGGAACTTCTCGTTGTCCTCGCCGTACTTCGCCCGCAGTTCGCGGACCACGTCGAACATCTTCGTCATCGCCCGTGCCCCTTCCGGCACCACGAACCCGCTGTAGAAGTTGACCATCACCACGCCGTTGTTCTTCGGCATCAGCTTCAGCACGTCGTCGGGCACGTTCCGGGCGTGATCGGCCACCGCACGGGCACTCGAATGGGAGAAGATGACCGGCGCCTTGCTTGTGGCAATCGCCGCCTTCATCGTCTCCGGCGACACGTGCGAGATGTCCACCAGCATCCCCAGGCGGTTCATCTCCAGCACGATCTCCTTGCCCTTCGCGGTCAGCCCGTTCGCCCTCGGCTTGTCGGTCGCGGCGTCGGCCCAGTCGAGGCTCTCGCTGTGCGTGAGCGTCATGTACCGCACGCCGAGTTTGTAGAAGGTGCGGAGTGTGCCCACACTGCCGTCGATGCTGTGCCCACCCTCCACGCCAATCAGCGAGGCGATTTTCCCCGCCTTGCGGATGCGCTCGATGTCGGCGACGGTGTACGCCATTTCCAGGTCGTTCGGGTAGTCGGCGCACAGGCGGTGAATGGCGTCGATCTGTTCCAGCGTGGTCATCACCGCCTTGCCGGTCTTGGCGGTGTCCACCGGCACATACGCCGACCAGAATTGCGCGCCCACGCCGCCCGTCTTCAACCGCGGCAGGTCGGTGTGGTACTTCGGCTGGCTCTTGGTGATGTCCACCACTTCAAACGAAGCGCCGTCCTTGGTGCGGAGCGCCCACGGCAGGTCGTTGTGCCCGTCGAACACCGGCATCTCTTTGTGGATGGCGAGCGCTTCGGCGGACACTTCCACCTTCTTGCGGGCCGGCTTCACGGGATCAGCGGCGAGCAGGGCAGGGGCGAGCAGAAGAAGTGCGAGCAGCGAACGGGGCACGGGGGAAACTCCCTGGAACCGGGAACGCAGTGACCGGGTGATTGTAAGTGCTCAC
>JANNDF010000315.1:0-1641 GCA_031387445.1 Planctomycetia bacterium | reverse complement strand
TCACTCAAACTCCCCAACGACACGAACTCCGCCGACCCCGCGGGCACCTGCTCGTGTGACCACGTCAGCGGGTACGGCACATGCACCGCCGACCCGCCGACCGCCAGCACCGGCAGCACGTCCGACTTGACCGAGTTGCCGACCATGACGAACCGCAACGGTTCGACGCCCAGCCGCCGCATCACCGCCGCATACGTCTTCGCGTCCTTCTCGCTCACCACCTCGAACGCGCTGAACAGTTCGCCCAACCCCGACCGGGCGAGCTTCGCCTCTTGGTCGAGCAGGTCGCCTTTCGTGATGACCGCGATTCGGTGCGTCTCCGCCACCTTCGCCACCGCCTCCCGCACGCCCGGCAGCAACTCAATCGGCGTCGTGAGCATCTCTCGGCCCCAGTCGATCACCTGCTGAATCTGCGCGCCCGTCACGCGGCCTTCGGTCAGTTCCACCGCCGTCTCGATCATCGACAGCACGAACCCCTTCACCCCGTACCCGAAGTGGGTGAGGTTCCGAATCTCAGCGGCATAGAGGCGGGCGTCGATCCAGTCCGGCGGGTGGTACGCGGACAGCAGGTCGCGGAACCGCTGTTGCGTGCTGTGGAAGTGCGTCTCGTTGTGCCAGAGGGTGTCGTCGGCATCAAACGCGACGAGGTCGAAGCGGGGCATGGCGATGTCTCGTAGCCGCGAGCCGCAGGCGAGCGTGTCCGACCGGGTGGCCGACTCTCGGCGAGAGTCGGAGTGGGGCCGAATCGCATGAATCCTCCGTGGAGCGAATCAGACCTTCACCCAACTCCACGGCGGACTCAGAGGCCGACGCCCCCCGTCCGACTCTCGGCGAGAGTCGGCCACCCTATTGAATGGGCCACGCCTTCCCTAGCGCCGCCTTCTGGGCCTTCGTGATGTCGGCGATGCCGCCGGCGGCCAGGTCCACCAGCCCGTCGAGTTGCTTCCGCGTGAACGTCGCCTCCTCGCCGGTGCCCTGCACCTCGATGAACTTGCCGCTCCCGGTCATCACCACGTTGAAGTCCACCTCCGCGTCGCGGTCCTCGACGTACTCCAGGTCGAGCCGGTTCTCGCCGTCGATCACGCCCACGCTCACCGCCGCCACGCTGTCGGTCAGCACCCCGCCCACGCCCGCCGGCAAGTCCTTCTTGATGCTGGTGAGCGCGTCCACCATCGCCACGAACGCCCCGGTGATGCTCGCCGTCCGCGTGCCGCCGTCGGCGTCGATCACGTCGCAGTCGATCCACAGGGTTCGTTCGCCGAGTTTCGACAAATCGACCACGGCACGCAGGCTGCGACCGATCAGCCGCTGAATCTCCACGCTCCGGCCGTCGATCTTGCCGGCCTTGTCGCGGGCCTTGCGGCTGCCGGTGCTGCCGGGCAGCATGCCGTACTCGGCCGTCAGCCAGCCCTTCCCTTTGCCCACCAGGAAGTCGGGCACCTTCGCCTCGACGCAGCAGGTGCAAAGCACCACCGTGTTGCCCATTTGCACCAGCACCGAGCCGGGGGCGTTGCGGGTGTACTTCCGCTTGAACCGCAGCGGGCGGAGTTGGTCGGGGCGACGGCCGGCGGGACGCATGGCGGAGTTCCGGGATGGAACGGGCGAACCCCGGCAGTCATTGCCGGGGGGTTTGTTTTTGCC
>JANNDF010000313.1:0-5969 GCA_031387445.1 Planctomycetia bacterium | reverse complement strand
GGGCTGGGGGGGGTGTTTTTCTTGGGTTCACCGGCCGCGCTCACCGCTGTGGGTTTGCCTGCGGTGCCGCCGGGGCGGCGGCGGGTGCTCCCGCCTCCCCCCCGCCCCCGCTTCCGGCTCGTGCCCGAAACTCAGGCGGCTCACCGGACACGTCACTTCTTCTTCTCCACCGGCGGCACGTCCTTCAGTTCCAGCGTCTTCACCGCTTTTGTTTTCAGGTCCACCACGCGGATGCGGTGGGCGTTCGTGTCGGCCACATACAGGGTGTCGCCCAGGATGCTGATGCCGCCCGGCTCGTTGAACATCGTCTCCTCGCCCTTCTTCGCCGGCCCGCCCAGGTACGACACCACCTGCCCGGTGCTCAGGTCGATCACCTTCAGTTTGCTGTTGTAGGTGTCGGCCACGAACAGCGCGCGGTCCTGATACAACGCCACGCCGAGCGGGTGCTGGAGCAGCGCCTCGGTCGTCTTCCGCTGGCTCACGTCGGCCACCCGGCCGGGGCCGTCGCGGTCGCCGAAGTCGAACAGCCCGCGGCCGACGAGCGTGCCCACCTCGCCCGTCCCGTCCATCGGCACGGTGCGAATCGCGCTCACCTCCGAGTCGGCCACGTACAGCGTCTTGCCGTCGGACGCGAACCCGCTCGGCTGGGCGAACTTGGCCTTGGCGTGCGGGCCGTCTTGCAGGTTCTCGTCCTGGTCGCCGGCGAACGGGCCGAACCTCTTGCTCTTCAGGTCGTACACCCAGATCTGGTGCGACCCGGACATGGCGACGAACAGCTTCTGCCCGTCCAGCCACACGTCCCACGGGGTCAGTTGCATGGCCCGCGCGGTGCCCTTCAATTGGAACGTGCGGTTCGTGGTGGCGAGCGTGGACACCGTTTGCGCCTTCAAATCCAGCACGCGGACGCTGTTGTTCTTGCGGTCGGCGACGTACACCGTGTCGCCGTCAATCGCCATGCCCTGCGGGTCGTCGAACTGGGCCTTATCGAACGCGCCGTCCGTTTTGCCCGGGGTGCCAGTGCCGGCGATGGCAAGCTTCTTGCCGTCCAGGTCGGTCACCACGATGCGGTGGTGCGTGCTGTCGGCGATGAGCAGCCGCTTGCCCTTGCCGTCGGCCACCACCTTGCCGGGGAAGTAGAGCGGGGTGTCGGGGCCGTCGCGGAACTTGGCCGTGTCGAACCGCAGGGGCGTCTCGTCGAGCGTCTTGTCCTTCTTGTGCTTGGCGATCAGCCCGTCCACGATCTTGACGGTGCTCTTGAAGTCCACGTTCGGCTCACCACCCGTCCCGGCCACCGCATTCCCGGTGGGGTCGATGACGATGATGGTCGGCCACCAGTTGACGTTGTAGGCGGTCCAGATCTTCTTGTCGGCGTCGTTCACCACCGGGTGCTTCAGCTCGTACCGCAGCACCGCCTTCCGCAGCGTCTCATTGTTCTTCTCGTTCTCGAACTTCGGGCTGTGAACGCCGATTACTACCACCTGGTTCGGGTACTTGTCCTCCAGCTCGGTCAGATCCTTCATGATGTGCATGCAGTTGATGCAGCAGAGCGTCCAGAAGTCGAGGATGACGATCTTGCCCTTCAGATCTTTGAGTGTGAGCGGCTTGCCGGTGTTGATCCAGGCGACCCCGCCGTCCAACTCGGGGGCCGGCACCGGCTTGGGGAACGGCACCTGGGCGGGGGCACGGCCGACCGACAGTACGGCGACGGCGACGGCGAGCACGAGGGCGGGGAGCAGTCGGGGCATGTGGGACTCCACCGGGGAAGGATCGGACGAACGAAAGTGGGCAACCGTGCCTACCCAATAGTAGACCTGTACCGACGGCAACGGACAAGGCTTTCACGGGGAGTCCTACAATCCCCGCACCCCTCCCCGAGGAATCTCCCGTGCCCTCTCTCCCGCGAACCGCCCTCGTCGTGGCTCTCCTGGCGGCCACCACGGCGACCGCTCAGACCCGCCTCACCCGCGACCCGGCACCGCCGGCCAAGTATCCGCTCGGCGCCGATTCGCTCCCGCAGAAGGACGTGCCGAAGGGCAAGCTCGAAGGGCCGACCCTGTTCAAGAGCAAGGTCATCAAGGACACCGTGCGGAAGTACTGGGTTTACGTGCCGTCGCAGTACACGGACAAGAAGCCGGCGAACGTGCTGGTGTTCCAGGACGGCGCCCGCGCCATCAACCCGAACGGCCAGCTCCGCGTGCCGCAGGTGCTCGAGAACCTGATCGCCAAGAAGCTGATCCCGGTGACCATCGGCATCTTCATCACCCCCGGCCAGAAGGGCGACACCTTCCCGGACACCATCGGCACCGGTAACCCGGACAACCGTTCTGTGGAGTACGACTCGCTCGGCGACGCCTACGCCAAGATGCTGATCGACGAAATCCTGCCGGAAGTCAGCAAGACGTACAAGCTGGCCGCCGAGCCGGAGAACCGGGCCATCGGCGGGACGAGCAGCGGGGCCATCTGCGCGTTCACGGTGGCGTGGGAGCGGCCGAAGGAGTTCCGCAACGTCATCAGCATGATCGGCAGCTTCACCAACCTCCGCGGCGGGCACGTCTACCCGGACCTGATCAAAAAGGCGGACAAGAAGCCGCTGCGGGTGTTCCTGCAAGACGGCGAGAACGACCTCCGCAGCCCGCAGAACCTGGACCGCGATTGGTTCCTTCAGAACCAGAAGATGATCGCCGCGTTCAAGGAGAAGGAGTACGACTACGCGGCGGTGCTGGGCACCGGCGCGCACTCGGACGAGCACGGCGGTGCCATGCTGCCGTACATCCTGCGGTGGGTCTGGCGGGACCACCCGGACGTGGCCAAGTCGGACGACGACCTGGTGAAGTTGGCCACGGCAGTGAAGCCGGAGAAGGTGGAACTGTTCGCCGGGTACGACGCGAAGGCGAAGACCGACCCGAGCGGCAAGTACACCTGGGAGACCCGCCAGAACAACAACGTGACCGCGTACACCCTGACGGTGGAATTGAAAGACGGCAAGCCGGCCGGCACGCTCGAAACGAAGCGGGGGAACATGGACCCCGTCAGCACGCCGATTGCCGAAGCCGTGATGGACGGGAACAAGCTGGCGTTCGCCACGAAGACGAAACAGTTCAACCGCGACGTGGAGCAGACGTATCAGTGCGTCGTCACCGACGCCGGCGTCCGCGGGTGGGTGATGGCCGACAACGGCAAGACGCCGAACGACGTCGCCTGGACCGCGAAGAAGGCGAAGTGACGACTCTCCGGGCGAGCCGTGCCCCGTGAGGGGCCGGGTTCTTCAACGCACCCGGCGGCTCACGCCGCTCGGCTCGCCAAATCCCTCTCCCGAGACTCTCCCATGCTCCGCTCCCTGCTGCCCGTTCTGCTCCTCGCCGCTCCCGTTCTCGCCGCCGACCCGCCCGTGATCCCGCTGTGGGAGAAGGGCGCACCCGGCTTCGAAGACAAGAAGGACGTGAAGGAGACCCACGCGAAGGAGAACAAGGACACCGGCGAGTATTGTGTCACCGGCGTTCACAACCCGTATGTGACGGTCTTCCTGCCAGCGAAGGAGAAGGCGACCGGGGCGGCCGTGGTGGTGGTGCCGGGCGGCGGGCACCGCGAACTGTGGGTGAAGCACGAGGGCGAGAACATCGCCGCGTGGCTGAGCGAGAAGGGCATCGCAGCGGTGGTGCTGAGGCACCGGCTGGCGCGGGAAAAAGACTCGCCGTACAAGATCGACGTTCACGCCCTGCAAGACGGCCAGCGGGCGCTGCGACTGGTGCGGAGCAAGGCGAAGGAGTGGAACCTCGACCCGAACCGCGTCGGCATGATGGGCTTCTCGGCCGGCGGCGAAGTGACCGCCCTCGTGTGCCGGGCCGCAGCCAAGGGCGACGAGAAGGCGACCGACCCGATCGACCGCGAGAGCGCCGTGCCGAGCTTCCAGGCGCTCGTGTACTCCGGCCCGCAGGGCATCCGCGGTGAGAAGGTGACGAAGGAGAATACCCCGCCGACGTGGATTCTGGTGGGCGACGACGACCCGGCCGCCGCGTGGCTGGTGACGCACTACCAAGACGCGAAGAAGGCGGGCGTGTCGGCGGAGTTGCACACATACGCCAAGGTCGGGCACGGGTTCGGCTACCGGCCGGCGAAGGCGACCGGCAAGCCGGTCGAGAGCTGGCCGACGCGGTTCGTCGAGTTCCTCGACGTGCAAGGGATGCTGAAGGGGAAGTGATTCGCCTTGCGGCGGGCGACATCCCCGCTACCATCCCGCCAAAACCATCGAGGGTGAATCATGTTCCCATGCGTGCTGGTCGTGGCGGCGTTGTCCGGCCAGGGTGAAACCGTCGCCCCGTGGCCGGCCGCCAGGCACACCCCGTCCGACATGCGGGCAGACCGCCCCGCAAGGTCCGTCAACGTCCGCGTGATCCAGTTGCCGACCGATCCGGCGACAGTCGAACTGATGAAACAGTTGCTGGAATCGACCCCGCCGAAGAAGTGACGCCGTGCAGGCCCGCTGCGGCATCACTCCAAAATCCCCTTCACTACTTCCCCGTGTACATCTGTCAGGCGGAAGTCGCGGCCCTGGTATCGGTAGGTCAGCTTGGTGTGATCGAAGCCGAGCAGGTGCAACAGCGTGGCGTGCAGGTCGTGGACGTGAACCGGGTTCTCGGCGGCGTTGAACCCGAGTTCGTCCGTCGTGCCGTGGCTGATGCCCGCCTTCACCCCGCCGCCGGCCAGCCAGTAGGTGAAGCAGCGGTTGTGGTGGTCACGGCCATCGGTGCCGCCCTGGGTCATCGGTGTGCGGCCGAACTCGCCGCCCCACACCACCAGCGTGTCGTCGAGCAAACCCAACCGCTTCAGGTCGCTCACCAGTGCGGCGCTCGCCTGGTCGGTGTCCTTCGCGTTCTGCTTCACCCCGCCGGCCAGCCCGCCGTGCTGGTCCCACGCCTCGTGGAACAGTTGCACGAACCGCACGCCGCGTTCGATCAGCCGGCGGGCGAGCAGGCAGTTGCGGGCGTAACCGGGCTGCTTTGGGTCGGTGATACCATACTTCTCCAGCACCTCCTTCGGCTCCTTGCTCAGGTCCATCAGCTCCGGGGCGCTGGTTTGCAGCTTGTACGCCAACTCGTAGCTCTGCACTCGGGCCGTCACTTCCGGGTCACCGCTGTCGGCCTCGCTCCGGCGATTCAACTTGTTCAGCGTGTCGAGCGAAGCGCGTTGCGAGTCGGCATCGACGCCCGGCGGGTTGGACAGGTACAGCACCGGATCACCCGTCGGGCGGAACGGCACCCCGCCGTACACCGTGGGCAGGAACCCGCACCCGTAGTTGCTCGCCCCGCCGCTCGTCCCCTTCGCGCTGGTCAGCACCACGTAGCCGGGCAGGTCCGCCGCTTCGCTGCCGAGGCCGTACAGCGACCACGCTCCGAAGCTCGGTCGGCCGAACTGTTGGCTGCCGGTGTTCATCATGATTTGCGCCGGGGCGTGGTTCACCGCCTCGGTGTGAATCGTGCGGACGACGCACAGGTCGTCGGCGATGGCCCCGATGTTCGGCAGCAGTTCGCTCAACTCGGCCCCGCACTTGCCGTACTTCTTGAACGCGAATTTCGGCCCGAGCAGCGCCGAGTTCGGGTTGATGAATGCCGCCCGGTAGCCCTTGAGCAACTCCGCCGGCGGCAGTTGGCCGTCCCGCTTCTTCAACTCCGGCTTGAAGTCGAACAACTCCAGATGGCTCGGCCCGCCGGCCTGGAACAGGTAGATCACCCGCTTCGCCTTCGCCGGCAGCGGCGGCTTCTTCGCCGCCAGCGGGTTGGTGGTGTCGGGTTTCTTCTCGGCCGCGAGGAGCGAGTTGAGCGCAACAGCACCCAGGCCGATGCCGCAATCGCGGAGGAACCAGCGGCGGGCCTCTCGAGTGCGGATTGCGGAATTCGGAGTGCGGGATGGTGTCATGGTGGTCACTTGGGCGGGGGAGTTCACCTTGTCATCGCCGCGAGCTTGCGAGCGTC